>NZ_VUNS01000042.1 GCF_009695545.1 Victivallis lenta
AAAAAGACTGACTGATGTATTTTTCATTACGGAGCCTCCTTGTGGTTTAGGCAACCGTAATATACTATTACGGACAAGTTGGCTCCACTTTTTTCACCCCTTCAAAAGTTTGTTAGGACAGGTGTGAAAAAAGCGCTTTTATCGGCTGAAACAGGTTGATTATCTTCATTGTAGCTATATTATTTCAATAAAATGGACTTTGATCAAACATTTGGTTGAATCATGAACTCTTACGATAGTTTATACGCTCCTAAGGCAGAATCAGGCTGGCAGACATGGATTGATCTGGCTTCCAGAATGAGAAGCGATGCCCTTTCTCCGGCTGACTGGGAACACTTTTATCCCAAATACCGCTCCTTGATCATCATGTACGGCAGGAAACAGAAGTTGAACCGGGATCAGATCCGGGAATTGATCGATTTAGTTTATGATACAATCCGGTCGAAGGATAAAATCAGTTGCTATGATCCTTCACGGGGACGTTTCCGGGATTATCTGGGAGGAATCATTAAAAGATGTGTTCGGGAGATACAGCGGAAGGCACAGGCGCAAAAGAGAAACTTCATAGTGACGATGGAGGAGCTTCCAGAATCTCCTTCTGAACATGAGGAAGAAAGTGAGTGGCTGGAACTTTGGCAAAAGTACCTGTTCAGTCTGGCATTGGAGGAGTTGAAGCAACAGGTGAGCGGCAGGCATTTTCAAATATTCCAGCTTTGCAAGTTGCAGGGGCGTGATGCTTCTTTCGTTGCCGATTTCCTTCAGGAGAGTACGAGTAATGTTTATGCAGTATGCAGCCGGTGTACAAAAGCACTGCGCAGACTGGTGATGCAACTTCAGGAAGAGCTTTCGCCGGATGAGATTTCTGATGAAATGCTTTTGAATCACGCGTATTCCGGTATGAAAGAGTTACGTGCGATTGAGCTGGAAGTGTAAAAATGCTGAAAAGTGGCGAAGAGTTTCACGGATTTACCGTTCTGCAATTCTGTGGACGCGGCGGTTTTGGTGAAGTTTATCTGGTACGGGATATTACCGGCAAGAAACTCGCCTTGAAGATCATTTCCCGAGAGCAGGGATTGGAGAATTTTGAACAGGAGTTCACCGGTCTGTGCAATTACCGACAGATTATCGAGAATCACCCTCATCTGCTCCAGATTCTGCACGTGGCGCAGGATGAATCTTTTCTTTACTACTCTATGGAAGCGGCAGACTCACTGACTGCGGGACAGTATCGGCCGTTCACGTTGCAGAACCGGCTTACAGGCGGCGGTTATCTCTCCATATCCGACACCGACTTTCTTGCGAAAGGCATCCGGCAGGCATTGGAGGTGCTTCACGCACACGGTATGGCCCACCGGGATGTGAAGCCCGGTAATATCGTCTATGTCAACGGAGTTCCCAAATTAGGTGATATCAGTCTGGTGACTTCGAGGAACGTCACGGTCAAGATGGCCGGGACACCAGGATTCATTCCGCCAGATCTGGCCCTTCGTTTTCAGGAAGGAGCGTTATCGATTGAAGAAAGCCAGTATTGTGATTTTTACGCTCTGGGAAAAGTCATCTATTGTGCGTTTACCGGATTGCCGCCGGATGCCTATCCCGAATTGCCCAGTACGCTGCCGCTGGAGGAGGATCAGGCGGAATATGCGCGTTTGAATCGGTTGGTACAGGAGTATTGCCGATATTCTCCGCCGCCTCCGAAATATCGGTGGGTCGGTCTGTTGAAGAATTTTTTCGCAGGAATGCGGAATATTGCGGAATACATCGGGTTGCGTCGCCGATTTTCTCGTGCAGCCGAGGCCCGGAGCGTCAAATTGGTCAACCGGTTTCTCGACTGCCTTTGTCGAGTGTTGAAAATCTTTCTTGTAGTGTCCATTGCAATCACTGCGTTCTGGGTTGTGGATAAAGCGGATATGGAAAACGAGAAGAACCGGCGGTCTGCTGAACTTGCGCTCGCGAAATACACTTCCATGCGGAAACAGTTCGAGCATTTCTCCGATAGCGTAAAACATCAGGCCGGATTTCTCGCCGAGAATGCAAGAGAGATGCTCCGGGAACGGGAACGTTGTGCTTTGATCGTGCACAACCCGGCTTTGCAGCCGGAGCAGCGTCGGCCTTTTCAGGAACGGTTGGCACAGTATCTTGCCGTAAATACGCTCTGGGGAGCAGCCGGAGCTGCCGGTCAGTTGACAATTTCGGAAGAGGAAATTGTCGCCATTCTGCAGAAGGTGAAACGTTCCCGGACTCCATATCCATCTTCTTATGCGCCGCTGGCGGAGTATTTGTTTGGCGATGACTTCAGTATGATGCAGAAATGGGAGGCTCCGCTGTTGATTCCGGGAAGCCTGACATTTGCGGGGGAGTACGGGCTTATCGTCATGGGGGCGGTCCCTTTTTTGAGTCCGTCTGCGGAAAAGCTCCCCGCCTCTTTTGAGCTTGTCATAGGGTTGAACGATTTTCCATCGGCCGGGACGGAGCTGACTTTTTCTTTCTGGAGTTTCGATTTGCAAAAGGGAATTCCCATGGCAAACCGTTTCTGGGAATTGACGTTTGACTGTCGCCGGGATGCCGCTTCCGGGAAGGAATTTTTTAAAGCAAGCCGTTTGTGTGTCAATACGCTCTCTTTGGCTGAAATCGGTGTGGGCGGCAAAGGATGGCGGGAAGTCCCTTGTAAAGGAGAAGCCGCGACTGGCGGCGGAATTTTGCGTATCAGTCTGGTGCAAGGCAAGGTGAAAGTCTTTTTTGATGACCGGAAAATCGGAGAAGGTGAGTTGGGAAAAGAATTCATGGATTCCAGAAACTGGCAGTTCGGTTTCTCCGCTTTCGGTGAAAACTATCCGGTGCTTATGCTTGACCGCATGGATATCTATGGAGTTTCCCTGCCATGAATCAATCAGAAGAATTTCAGGAGCCGGCTTATCATATTCTTCCGCTGCTGATCAGCGCCTTACTCTGCGGGCTGGCTGCTTGGGAGAGGGATATGGAAGGTGTTGTCTATTCCCTACTGCTTGGTGGGGGCATCGGCGTGATTCTGTTTGAGCGGATTCGGGTCAAACATCTGCAGACGGGTTGTTCGGTGTTGAAAACGAGCCTTTTTTTTCTGATTCTGTTGCTGGGATGCAAATGGGCGGCAGATCTTCTCGCATTTGAAAACCTGTCTTGGGATACGCTTTGGTATGGAATTACATTGGTACTGGCTTTATTCCGTTACCGCTGGTATCTTCCTCGGTTGATCAGAAGGCGGGCCGGTCTGATGAATTCAGCTTCCAGATGAACGAGATGTCAGATTTTCGGATAGGCTGTCAACGCGCGCGCGCGTACAATATTATATAGGCTGCTGCATCGGAAATACCCTGAAAAAACGCAAAAAAAAAGTTCCTTTTCCACTTGCCTGATCGCCTCTGAAGTATTATTGTATAACAGACTGATTTTCAGTCGGGTTGATCTCCACATTCCGTGTATTTTTGCGAATCAAGACAGAAACCGACCAAGTTTAAAAAAAGATTTGCCATGGAGTAGCGAGAATGCCCGGGAGAAGTGCATACACTTCTTTCGGGCGCTTCCTTGTATTTTCATGGCGGGTTCTTGGTCGGACCTCTGTCTTGGTGCTTGGAGGCGTCCGTCTTTTTTTGCCCGCCTTCAAGCCGATTCCCAAAAACACGTGGAGTCGGCTTTTTCTTTATTCGTCTGTCCCTGTGCAAAACAAGCTGGAGAAATATATGTCAGAACAGAAAATAGATGTAACGATCCATGACGATAATTGGGGGTGTGGCGGTGGCTGTGTCTGTTTTCTGATTTTCTGGATTACCATCATGTTTCTGTTGAGCCTGTTGAAAGCCTTTATTACTTTAGCATCGTGTTTTTTTATTGCATGTCTGGGAGGATTGGGCCTGCTTCTTCTGGTTGGCGTCATCAGGGAAGCATGGAAGTGGATGCGAATGTTGCCTTATTGGGGAAATAACGGCAAACGAATGTTTGTCAAAGGTATAGGCTTGGCACTCTTCGCTATATCATTGACACTGATTGTGTATTATCTCGTCTTTGTTCCAGAAATTAATGCACAAATTCTCAATAATACGCTTTGGTGGAAGAAAATATTCGGAAATTTGGAACTAAAGCCGGAATATACATTCCTACCGCCTCGCAGTTGGCCGGAAGCTGGCATCCTTCTGATGGGTATGCTCGGTTTGATTGGTTCTTTTATTCCGTTGCGTCAAAAGCATTACACTCAGCACTGAAATAATCGAAGGAGTATGGGAAATGGCATCTGCTCAAACTATGCAGTCAAGACAACACAAGAATCCAAATATTGACAAACTGGTAGAACTGGGAGATAAAATTTTCGAGAAATACGACGCGAAAAAAGACCAGATTGCCGATGCCGACATTCGTGGTTTTATGACGACGTTGTTGCATGAGTTGGATCGGAATATCAGGCAATTTAAGACAAATAGATTCTTTATTGCAGTCTTTGGTGCATTGAAAGCTGGTAAATCCACTCTTATCAATGCACTGGCGGAACACTATACCAGTCCCTCCGGCTATGGTTACGAAACGACGCTCCATTGTTCGCTCATCCTCTGTGCAGATGAGGAACATCCCGAGGGGATTTATTTATATCAACTCACCGGAAATAAAAAGCGGGAGGAAACTGATCGGCAGGAGAAAGCACGGGAATTGCTGGATTATTTTCGTGGGCTTTATGATTGGGAATTTATTTCTAAAGGTGGAAACTGGGAACGGTCAGAACGCTACCTGCTGAATGGCCATGATCTTCATCCATCCAAAGATAATCTCGAGGCAGTTCTGACGGAGGCAATTTTGTCTCGTTATCCCCAGCTTATGTTGGTGGAGATTCGAATTAAGTCCGAAAAAGATGATAATTTTCTACTGAAAAACATCGGGATTCTCGACATGCCGGGTCTGGACGGCAGCATTGCCAATGTAAAAACCGATCCCATCATCGCCGAGTTGCCGAAGGCCGCAGATTACTTCTTATATGTACAGAGTTCCATTGCTGCTATCAATAGCGGAGCAAGAGACTACATTCTCTCTCTGATTAATAACTCTAAAGAATATATTGTCGTTTTTAATGAAATCCGGGCACAATATTGGCTCAAATCAGAGGTTCAATCAGAGGTTATAGAAGAACAGAACAATAAAGCGATAGGCCACCTCGCTAAAAGCCTCGGTGTGAATCCCCCCCGTTCATTCCGTATTAATGCAGCACAGGCTTGGGATAGCAAAAACAGGCGTTTCCAAGTGGATAAGCTTATGGATGGTTTAACTTTAGAAAAGCTTTATGATGATTCTCATATTCAGGATTTGAAAAATGAAATTTCCAAGCTCTGTCAAAATAGCGTTACCGAAATTCTGGATAAAAATGCTTTAAATTCCTTGAAAGAATGGATAAAAACGGCACTGCCTCTGGAAGACTTTATCAAATTGCAAGATGAGATCAACCAGCGATGGAAACAGGACTTGGAGAAATGGGATGCCATTGATCAGAAGTTTGAAGATATTCGCTTGATGGACGAGGACAAAGAAGACGAGCCAATTTCTATCGGAGATAAATTGGCAGAGATCGAGGAGAAAATTAAAAATCTTTTTTTTAATGAACAAAACGATTCTAGCATGTTGCAGAAAATACCAAAATTTGAAGATTTCAAGAAAGCAAAAAAGATACAATATGCCAAGGCGGATAAAGAACTACTGAAAATAGTGTGGCCACCAGAAGGTCGAAATAAAATTAAAAACCAAAGCCGCTGTGCATGTAACCATTTTGTAGAGAAACTACAAAATGCAATTGAAAAAAGAATCGATTTTCCTTTGAACACTAAGAATAATGAATCTTTGTTATTACATGCGGCAAATTATACAAGTGTACTTGATAAAATAAAAGAAGCTATTAATTCTGCTGATGGTTCCTTGGATATTGTCAGTAATGATAGTAACGACCCGTTGATAGGATGGAGTGGGCGGTTATGGATGACCGATAGCAAAAAAGCAAAGGCTCGTATTGACTATTTTAAGAATTTTCAAAAAAGGTTTGAGGAGGCCGTGAAAAAGTATTCTGATGATAAGATTAAACTGATAAAAGGTTGTAGCGATGATTTGCAGGAAGCCTTACGTAAAGATAAAGGTGAATGGCAGAATGAATATAATGAAAAAACAAAAAAAATAACTGCGGATATAGAGTTTATTCGTGAATTTCAGAAAGACCTTTCAGATTTGGAGGAGGCAAGAAAAAGGGTCTATCAATCATGAACAACCTGAGAAAAATCACCTTGGGAGTAACAGCAGGAATTGCGGCGTTGTTTCTCCTTCTCTACATCAGCAATATCATTATAATAGGCGACAAACTGGGACGCATTAGTTTTTTGCTGGAAATTCTTTTTGATGGAGTCATGATTTTACTTCCACCCGGCTTGCTGCTCTGGTATTTCTGCAAAGTGTTTCGCCGGACTACCTGTTCGCTGGGTAAAATCCGGGAAATGAATCCATTCGATCCAGCTACAGATGTTTTATATGAGCGGTTTATCCGCCATGTTCTCTCAAATGGAGAGTTGAATGAAACTCAAAGGAATATATTGACAAATACTCTGATGGTTGGCGAATATCAACAGGGGATGGAATTATATCTGAATGAGTGCAAAGTGTCGGCAGATGAGGAAGGACACAAACATGCTTTAATGGCCGCAGTTTCAACCATTGTTTCCCCTCTGGGGGGCGGTGATATGATGTTTATGTTGCTTTGGAATCTGCGCTTAATAAACCAAATCATCAATATTTATGGATTCCGACCGACACTTCCGCAGCTTCTCCGCATTTACCAGCATGTCCTTTTCAGCGGACTGTTGGCTGGTTCCATTGAAGAAATTCTGGAGAGCTCAGATGTGAATTCTCTGCTGAATGTTTTGCCTATTCCGGGAAAAGGGGCGCTACTCCAAGCATCATGCGCAATTTTTTCAACTTTGAAGACGTGTTATTTAACCCAATATTACCTGTCGCATGATTTTTCAGAAGCCGAACGAATCAGTGCGAAAAAAGCAGCTCGCAATTTCGCTTGCAAACAAATCCCGGAAGTATTGAAGGAGGCATGGAAACAAATACAGTCCAAAACTCCCGATATTTTTTCTAAACTACTGAAAAACAATGCTGTTCCTGAGTAATAATGAAAGATATCAGGGTATTTTTGAAATACAATATGACAACAATGGAAGTGTTGCAGAACTAAAGGATCTTTGAAGAGGTTCAACGCGCTTCAGGTTGCATTTAAATTCAATATCTGATAAAAAGATTATATGAAAAAAGGGTATCCCAAAATAAAAAAAAGTATCTGGGCAGTTGTCGCTGTTATCTTATTTTGTCTGCCAGGTCTAAGACTTCCATATCTGGACCAGAATGCGGATGTGTACTTTACAAAGGCTATTTCCAAAGCGGGAACTGCTTATGCCATTTGCCGGGGAATCAATGCCGGTGTATCCGTCATAAAAGAATCTCAACTTCATCTCTCTCTGGGAGCAGGAGTATCATTGGCGGCCGGGCAGATACT
Organism: Victivallis lenta; assembly: GCF_009695545.1. Lineage (NCBI taxonomy): Bacteria > Pseudomonadati > Lentisphaerota > Lentisphaeria > Victivallales > Victivallaceae > Victivallis > Victivallis lenta. Next base: position 7,553 of record NZ_VUNS01000042.1, read on the forward strand.
TGATCCCTTGGATGACCTGACAGAACGGACTTCAGATATTTTAATCACTGCCATAGTATCATTGGGAATTCAAAAGATCGTTTATGAGTTATGTTTATGGCTTACCCCATTTTTGCTTGCTGCCGCTATTGTGGTCCTAATTGTTATTTCATTTTTTCATTGGGAGTGGAGCCAAAAATTACAGCGAATTATTTTGAAAGTGATTTTCCTGATTGCCATTGCTCGGTTGTGTCTGCCGATTACTGCATTGATCAGTTCAGGTCTGGATCACTATTATTTTTCACCAAAGATCAACCATGTACAGGAAGAACTCAATCAGTTTTCTCCTCCACTGGAGCGATTCAAGGAATTGCCTCCGGAATACGACGGTATGTGGAATACATTGAAAAACAGTACCGATTTCATAAAAGAAAAGGTTGCCGATTTGTGGGCAATATTCCAAGCGATCAATCCTCAAAATATGATTGAAAATCTTTTGAAACTCTCTTACATATATATTGCCCTATTTATCATTCAAGTTATTTTGTTGCCGCTTGGAATCTTTTGGCTATTGGCTCGAATTGTGAATGCGTTTTGCGGAACCAACGTTCCATATATTCTAAGGTTTCATCAAAATAGATCAATCAAACAACGTCATGAAACTGCAAGTAAAAATGAAAATTGAAAAACAAATGAACATGAAATTTTTATCGGTGCTTATTGCCGTTGCATTCTCTTTTCCGGTAATGGCCGGAGAAGATTATGGCGGTAAAACCGCACTTGTTGCCGATGTGAAAATTGCTGCCGGAAACCGCAGGCAGATTACGACACGGGAAGATGGAAATGCCTTTATCATCTCCACAGAGAATAATGTTGCCAAATCTCCATGGGGTATGCTGGTTGATCTTGGCCGGATCACTGATAAGATTCGAAGACTGCCTTGGAAGTCATCGCTGGAATATAGAGCGGAAGTACCCTGCAAGATCACTTGCAACATCTATACTGCAATGGTAAATGATCAACAGATTTGGGGCGGCATTATTGTCTATGTCAACGACAAGAAACTGGATCGGCCAAAGGTAAAGATAGTTAAACATAAAGATCCGCTTTCTTCTTCTAAAAAATCCAGACAAAACAGGAAACAGGTATCTCCCCCGGCCGGTAAACCGGAAGAGCTGTTGATCAATTATGAGAATCGCGCTCAGTTTGAGATTAACCTGAAAGCAGGAGAAACCGTCAAGATCATGGTTGATGGTCGCGCCTTATAAGGTGATGCGCAATGATAACAGTTTTTCATCCATTTACAGCGATTCTGTTTTGTGCTTCTTTACTGATGACAGGATGTACGCCTTCTCCTCAATACCGGGTCTCGCTTCAGCGTAATCATGACGACGGCTTCCTGCATACGTTATGGGTGCATGATGGAACCGGCAATGTGTCATCGTTAGAGTATTATGCGTACGTTTCTTCTTATTTGCTGAAACCGCTTGAATACCGGGATGATGTTATCAAATTGGAATGGCTTGACGCGGGAGAGGAACCGGTATTCTTCGACCTGTTCCGAAATGGGAAGCGGTATCTGCTGATTCATGATTTCGGTGGCGGTAAGTACGGTCCGTATCATCTGCGAGTGATTGAATTCGATGCGGACGGCTGGCGACAGATTTATTATGGCCCCACTGGTGAAATACCACGTCTGGATGATGTGAATGGAGATGGCCGGTTTGAGTTCAGGCATTTTGATGATTTTTCTACTCCATTGGCAACCATGAACCCTTGTGGAGTTTTGGTTCTCGCGTATTCCAATGGCAAGTTAATGCCGGATAGAGAGCTGAATAAAAAAATGCCGATGACTTCGGAAGACCTGTCTGCATTGGAAAAAAAGTATAACAAATTTATCCATGAATTTGGATACGCTTCTTCCGATAACGGGGAGGATGTCAAGGCGTATTTCGTCAAAGAAACGCTGATTGGTCTCCTGTATGGCGGTAACTGGCATCAACGTGATCAAGTTATTCAATATTTGAAGTACAATCCTGCTTCTGGAGAACAATTGAAAACAAAAATTCTTGAAGAAGTTCAGGCATCTCCATATTATGTCTTCATTATGAATTTGAATAGTCAATAACACACAGCAAGGAGGAAAAGATGGCAAGTTTTAAATTCAGTTGCCCACATTGTGGAAAACATGTCGAAGCAGAGGAAGAATGGGAGGGCATGGAAGCTGAATGTCCTCATTGTGGAAAAATTATCGTGATTCATAATGGAAAAAACTTCAAAAATCACCCCAAAGAGATTCCATCAAATGAAAATTCCATTAAACAGAAATCACGAAAATATAAATTAATAACGACAGGAGTTGTGGTGGTTTGCGCAGCAACGGCAATCGCCTGCATTTGGAATCCTTTTATTGCTAAACGGTCTTTGCCGGCCGCCCCTCTGTCAGCTCCTTCTGATACTCACCCGACAGAAGCAGACCAACAGAAAAAACGCTCGTCCAGCAATATTGAGCCGAATAATGTTCAGTCTGCCGAGAGCAAGAACTCCAGGGGACGGCGTGGTCGCGCGCCTAAAGAAACAGCTTTATCCGCAAACCTAAGTTCAAAAGTAAAGAATAACACCTCTCCTCAACCGTCTGATAGTTTTTATTTAAAGAAAGATTCATTGCTTTCAATTGATAATGGAAAGATTGTAATTGCTGGGGTGAAATTGAATGAAAAAATTCAAGTGTACAGAAACCAATTTCCCGGAAGCTCGAGATATGGGATTCTAGGGTTCTTACTCAAAGACTTTCCTCATGATTCTATTTATTGGCGAGAGATAGGTTACGGTGATGCAAGAGTTGACATTAATACCAAGTGTGTGTTTGGAGGAGTTCTCCCTTGGGGGCCTGCAAAATTTTTTATTACAAATGATAAAAAAGAAGAGATTCTCGCCATTGAAGTAGCCTTCGAAAATTCCAATGACAATGTTTATAGCGAAATTATCAAACAAATAGAGGCGACACTTAAAAAATCAAACATCACATATGGAATTCAAAGATTTGGTAAAACCAAAGCTTTTGATGAACTCATCTTGTATAAGTTTAAAGACAATAATGACCTAATTTCCGTGGCGAAAAATTGTAAAACCCAGAATTTTGATCCCGCTGTCAAACTGATTACAGGAACATATAATCATCATATCTTAATTTGCGGAATTGAAATTCGAGCTGCATTGGACTCAAGGACTCAAGACAGGCATGAAAAAGTAGATGCTTACGGCTTTATACTTGGACGTGAGCCTCATTCTAATAGTACTTGGCAAAAAGATGAAAGCTTGGAACAGTTATTACGAGCACAAGGGCAAGAAAATATTCGTGCGTTTCGCTCACGTGAGAACAGTAGTATTGGATGTCTTGTTCGTATGACACCTGTAACACGAAAAGCTTATAGTGTAGAAGTCGTATTCAAAACAAGAAGAAATGGATCGTTAGCGAATACTTTGGCTCCGACATTACAAAGTGCTTGTGAGAAGTTTAATATTTCTCCTGATGAGATAAAGAGATCTGGTTTTTCAGATGAAATTTTTTATTCCGCATCACGTTCCAATGTAAGTATTTCCCTGTATGGACATTTAAACGGGGATTATGTTGTTATTAAAACTACTATAACGGATGAAGAATTGAAAAAAGAACAGTAAACACTCTTATGTGCTTTAAGGGGCATCCGTCGGAAATAGAGCATAGCGTCCGCCGGAAGCCCTTAACGCTGATTACCAAATTAAGAAGAACTATCCTCAATAACTTCGGAATGCAATGTTTAAATGGAAAACGAGCAATACCATTCATCCCTCGCTCTCCGTGAACGAAAAGCGGTAAAAAAAGTTGCCTTCATCTTGGATCATGGTGCTGACATCAATCAGAAAGATCAGGATGGGAATGTGATTCTGCATGATGTGCTGAAACATCGATATTCCATAAAGACCATCCAGAGATTGCTGAATGCCGGTGCAGATGTCAATGCCCGTAATCATGATGGAAGTACTCCACTGCTTGTACTTTTACAACAGTTGAACAGCGTTTTACATCCGGGGAGTGATGATCCTGATTACATCCCTTTTCCGGACTCTTCGGAAGAGAAGAGCATTCAACATACAGAATGTGATGCGGAATCATTCTTTACTGAAGCGATACCGCTACTTTTAAATGCCGGAGCCGATGTCAATATCAGCAATAATCATGGTGATACCCCGCTGATTATCGCCTGTCGGTATGGTGGTTCAACGATTCAGAAGATGCTGATTGCGGCCGGAGCTGATGTCAATTACAGAGATGGAAATGGTGTTACTCCTTTAATGGGAATACTTCGGAATTTTCCTGACGGTTTGGGGTTATTTAAAGACTTTGAACACAAAGGATTTGTTTCTGTATTGCCCAAAGAACAACTGCTGCAATATCTCAAGGTCAGGCTTGATACGGCAGAAGAAATAACCGCAAACTTTCTTGATTATGCCAACACAAGTGAACGGTCTTTGCGGCTTCTTGAAGCATTTTACGATCTTCAATCTGTTACCGGAGTAAAAGTTCTGCTGGCAGCCGGAGCCGATGTCAATGCAAGGGATATCTATGGACGAACCCCTTTGATGTATGCGGTTCGGCACAATATCTATACTTATAACATCACACAGTTGCTTGAAGCCGGGGCATATCCCGATGCCAAAGATGTTTACGGCAGAACGGTTTTGCATTTTCTTGCCGAACGTCAACCCCAATTCCGTTTAAAGTTCCTTGAGGCATTACGCGAAGCTCCGGTGACGACAGATCAATTCGGCTACGCACCATGGGCTTACTGGTGTTTGCAGGGTACTCATTTACTCTTCGGGTATCGTACTTGCAATGATATTCTTGCTGCTGATTTGCAGAAATTTCAGCCTGAACACTCTCCGGCTGATCCGACCTTTCAGATGATGCTGGATCGTGCTGAAATTTTACTGGAGCAAGGCGGCGATCTTCAGCTGATGCGTTCTGAATTTGTCAAAGCTGAAAATGAAGTTCCGCCACAGGAAGATGAACACTTCCGTTACTTTAATTTTCCAAGTGTGTTTGCTCTGATACTTTACAAAAATTTCAATCCCCACGCTAAAGAACTGCGGCTTGCGGATCGTGATTACGGCAGATTCTATTTCCTGTACAGTAAATTGCAGGGAAATGATGAAACGTTGCTGACAAAGGCGATTGCATGGAATCCATATTGTGCCGCTTACTGGTTTGAGTATGCTGAATTGCTGAAACAGCAGGATAATTTACAAAGATTGCGGGAAGTGCTTGGACAAATGTTTGAATTTCTCAATGATCGCCAGGACATCGGAACAGCATATCAGTATCTTGGCTATTATTATGAACAACAGAAAATGTACGAGCTTACGGCTTGTTTATACCGCTTCAGCATGGTATATGATGGCAATGATTTTGCGGCAAGAGATAAACTTGCTGAACTTTCCTGTGCCAGTGGAATCAATTTCAAGTACCGTCACTGGGATATGGCAAAAGTAAAACAACAACTACTAAAACATCATATTCCCATAGGTGTCGATAAGGCGATTTGGGATTTTGCATGTCGGCTGCATGAACAAGCTGAAGCAAAAGGCGCAGAAGAACTCATATGGTATTTTAAATCTATTTGTATGGAGGGTGAAAAATGAAAAAAATGATCGTTGCGGTTGTTTGTTTTGCGTTTGCAATCGGTGTGGTCTGCGGAAACTCGGAGATTGAAAACTATCGCAAGGCGGCTGAACAGGGCGATGCCGTGGCGCAGCGCAAACTGGGGTATCGTTATGGCAACGGTATCGGCGTCAAGCAGGATCACGCAGAAGCGTTCAAGTGGTATCGCAAAGCTGCTGAACAGGGGGATGCCAAAGGCCAACATAATCTTGGGTATTGTTACGAAAACGGTTTGGGGGTCAAACAGAATCACGCTGAAGCGGTTAAATGGTATCGCAAAGCCGCAGAACAGGGTTGGGCATATTCGCAATTCAATCTCGGCAATTGTTATTACATGGGAAAAGGTGTCAAACAGGATTATACCGAAGCAGTGAAGTGGATTCGTAAAGCCGCCGATAACGGCGATACAACGGCTCAATATGCTCTCGCAATTTGTTATGCCGAGGGGCATGGCGTGAAACAGGACGTTTCCGAAGTGGTAAAATGGCTCCGTAAAGCCGCTGAACAAGGTTTCGTTGAGGCGCAATTCAAGTTGGCGCAAGGATATGCAACGGGGGAACTGGGTTTACCGACCGATTATACAGAATCTGCGAAATGGCTTGAACTTGCCGCGAAACAAGGTCATGTGGAAGCGCAATATATGCTGGGCTGTTATTATAAATACGGCTACGGAGTGGAGAAATCCGCCGAACAAGCCGATTTCTGGTTCCGCAAGGTTGCTGAACAGGGGTACAATTTACCGGAAGAAGCGTTGAAGAACAACAAAGAGTGATTTTATGTGGGCGCGCACCGAAATCCGCCGGAATATGAGTATGACCCCCGCCGGAAAACGATCATGATACTGGCTGGAGTTCTGTGAAGAAGAGTGGAGAGATGTGATCTGCCATTGGGTGTTCAAAAAATCGGCTTTTTATGGTTAACTGTTCCGGTTAAGTGATCGCATGCTTGACAAATGGCGAATCCATGCTAATTTTATCCTACATCGCTTTCCGCTTAGTATGAGTTTTTCACCGAACTCAACTTTTGAAACAGCTCAAATGAATTACTTGGTCAAGAATGAGTATATTTGAGTTGAGGAGCTTATGATATGAGTGAATTGTCATTTCAAACATTCTGCATCGAGTTTTACAGCAGACATATACAGAAAACCGGCCCGGAAGTGTATGACCTGTTTCAGAAAAGCGGCCTTTTGGAGATGCTGGAAACGGACTATGAGGACTTGCACGGTATGGGAATGGAAGCCCTTATGCAATTCTTCGATGAATATCTTGCGAAGGAATTGAAAAAATGAAGCTGTATCATGGAGGACTTACCGTAGTAAACTCTCCACGTATTATCCGCAGCGAAATCGGGCGGGATTTTGGTTTTGCGTTCTACACAACCGATATCAAAGAGCAAGCCGAACGTTGGGCTTACCGTCGTCAACGAGCTGCAGTTCGTAATGGATGTCCTTCCGCACAGGCTGTAGTTTCAGTTTTTGAATTTGATGAAGTCGCATCCCGAAAAGATTTGGAATTTCTGGATTTTCCGGAAGCAAACCTTGCATGGCTGGATCTTGTTGTCGCCTGTCGTTCGGATCATACCTTCACACATGGCAAAGACGTGATTACAGGTAAGATCGCCAATGACAATGTAGGAGAAACCATCTCGTATGTTATCGCCGGAATCATGCGCAAAGAGGATGCACTTGAAAGATTGAGATTTCAAAAGATCAACAATCAAATTGCTTTCTGTTCTGAACGTGCCTTGTCGTATTTGAAATATGAATCCTGCTACACCGTTGCGAAGGTTTCCCATGATTGAGCATAATTTAGTCAGAGCCACAGTAATTCCGGAAATTGTTCGTCTGATTTGTAACTATTACGAGATTGGCGAAAAGGAAGCCCTGTGTCGTTTCTACAAATCGAAAACCGCCGCCAACTATGCTGATGAAGAAACTGGAATTTACGGACAGTCCGCCCTCTACGTTGCCGGATTGTTTATAATGGAGCAGGACGGTGAGATTGATGAAAAACGTTTTGCATAAACAGCGATTGCGCCGAAATTGAAGGAAGAGTAGTGGTAAGGATATTCAAATAAGAGTTGAGGTCGACAGTACAGAGGCTTAATTTCTCCTGAAATTGCGTTATAATCATCTGATGGGAGCCTTATGGTTCCGAAAATGCCCGACAGTTACCTGACTGCCGGGTGTTTTTGTCTTTACTCTCCGGATCGGGAGGAAAGAAACGGTTATGGCCGAAAACAAATGCAGCTTAAGGAGGAAAAAATGAAGATTGAAAAGAAAGTATTGAATGATGCCTTGCGGATACTGGGGAAGATGGTATGCCAGACCAGTCCGGTGGAGGTATTCCGGGGAGTGCGGTTTGTCGGCACTCCGGGAGATGTTCTGGCGGTGGTGACTGATGGTACGGAGCTGGTTTCACTTCGGATTGATGCTGAAGTAGAAGGTGTAGTGGATTTCCTTGTCGAGTACCGGATGTTGCGGGAGATGGTGCGTACAGCCAGAGGCGGCAAAATTGAACTGGAAGGCAGGAAAGTTGAATATCCGGTACAGGAAGCCGTTCCTGTTGATGCGACCGTTACCGAATTACCGGTGGAGTTCACTGATCTTCTGGCTTCAGCCGCTCCGATCATCAATCGGAATGAACCGCGAGCAGTGTTGCAGGGTGTCAATCTCTCAAAAGACGGCATCACTGTGACAGACGGGAAACAGTTGTTGAATCTGCCGTGTTCTCTGACATTGAAAGAATCAATAACGATCCCGTTCCCTCTGGCTCTACTGGCAGCCAGACTGCATGATGCAGGAACCCTTGCCACTTGGACAAACGGAAATTCCCAGTTGTTCCAGATAAAGATCGGCGATTTCACATGGTCCGGCAAAGCTCCATCCGGCAACTATCCGAACTGGAAACAGGTTATACCGACCGGTAATGCACTTGATTACTCCATTACATTTCACGAACCGGTACAGGTGATCGACTTTTTGAAAACAGTTCCAGACCATGAACCCTATCATGGAATCGAACTCAATGTCACCCCGGATGGAGTTTCAGTCATTCCGACGGATTACCCCGATATGCACTTGGAAACGACTGTTGATCATATCGGAGCACTGCCACGTGCCGTACTGGTTCTCAACAAGTACATTCTGCTCCGGATGCTTCAACAAGGGTACACGAAGTTCGGGGCACATTCGGACGGCAGGATTCCAGTTGTTGCCGAAGGCGGGTATGGACGTTATTTGGCCATGCCGATTCACATATTACCGAAACATCAACCGCAGAAGGAAGAAAAGAAAATGGAAACCACTGAAAACAAAGTTGTGGAATCGAATGATCCGGTTCCTGCCGCTTCTCCGCTGGAAGAACTCAGCAATAATGTTGAGGAACTGCGGAGCAAACTCAAACACTTGCTCGATGAATCCGGCATCCTGATCCGCAAGGTGAAAGAGGTTACACTCCTGCAAAAGCAAAAGGAGCGTGAGTTCATACAGACCCGCCGGAGGCTGGAACGCATTAAAATGGCGATGTGATAACCAGCAATTCAATTAATCAAACCGAGCCGTAGGATAAACACCTGCGGCTTTTTCATTTCAAGGAGGCAGCCATGTTGAAATTGAACGCATCTTATTCCAAGAAAGTCCCGGCGGAGGGTGAATATTCGAGCCAGAGCTATCACGCTTCCATCGAATGCGAACTCCCTGACGGCCTGAACGCGAATCAGCTTCAGGAACGCATCCATGATACCTTCGAACTCGTGCGGCAGTCGGTCGAAGCCGAACTTCACGGCGGCAACCGGCAGCAGCAATCACAGCAACCGCAGCAATCAGGCAAAACAGTTCCGGCCAGTCCGAAACAGATTCGCTACCTGCTTGACCTTGCCCGGATGCGCGGCATTACGCCGCAACAGATCGCCGCGAAATTCAATGTCGCGGATGTTCAGCAACTATCCAAGCAACAGTGTTCCAATCAGATCAATGAATGGAGGGCCGCATGATGGAAACACTGGACGAACTGCGGCAGGAGCCGCACTGGTCGTATTCAGCGCTGAATACGTACCTCAACATCTGTCAGGCGCAATTCATGTATCGCTATGTGGAACACGCCGAGGCCGAACGGACTTCTGTCTGTTTCCCGTTCGGACGCGCCTTCCATGCCGCATTGACGGTTCAGGCATGGGAGTGCATGACAGGCGGTTCTTTGACCTGCGATGAAATGGTTGAACAGTTCGCGGAGGCGTTCAAAGTCGAAGTCAAGGCGACACCGAACCTGATCTATAAGGAAGGTGAGAACTATGATTCGATGGTGGAGCTGGCTTCCCGGATGCTGGATGCAGTGTCGGCGAACTGGTCGGACTGTTACACGGTCAAGAGTGTTGCACGTGCGTTTAAAGTCGAGGTGCCCGGTCTGGATAACTCCCTGATCGGGGAATGGGACTGCATCGTTCAGGATGGGCGGGACATTTGCATCGTGGATTGGAAAACATCCGCGAGCCGCTGGCCCGCAGGAAAGGCCGAACGCGATCTACAGGCGACCGTGTTCAGCTATGCCTATGAGAAGCTGACCGGCACCACTCCGCTTTTCCGGTTCGATGTGGTTACCAAGACGAAGAAGCCGAGTTGCGAGAGCCACTACACCAGTCGTGGCTTTCACGACTTCCGCAGATTCGAAGCACTGGCGAGCCGGGCGCAGTATGCGATCAATAAAGGTGTGTTTCTGCCAAATGAAACATCGTTTGCCTGTGGCGAATGTCCTTACTGGCATCGTTGCAAGCAGTGGCATTTAAAGAAATGGAGATAACTATGGGACTGATGATTGAAAGCAATGCCCGGTTTGTCGGGCGCGAAGAGATTGCGCAGGTGCCGACTCCGATTGGAACGGCCAGTTGGAAGCCGGTACCGCACATGGAGGTGATCGATGCGGTCGGTGACGTGGTGAACTCGCGCGGCTGGCAGATTCTCGATGAACAGTACGGCTTGGCGCGGGATGGACAGAAGCTCTTCGGAGTAATGCGGATCAACCGCAGCAGTTCGCCCGAATGGAGCCGTTGCATCGGTATCCGCAACAGCCATGACCGTAGTTTGTCGGTCGGTCTGACCGCCGGGATTACGGTGCTGGTCTGCTCGAACAACGCCTTTGGCGGTTCAATGGTCATCAAGCGCCGCCATACCCGGCAAATCCGGGTGCGCGATCTGGTAATCGATGCCGTGGATTCTCTCGAAGAAGAGTTCCTGACGCTCGAAACCGTGGCCGAAGGGCTGAAGATCGATGAAGTCGGAGATGATGAGGTACGCGCCTCCATCGTCAAGGCCGCCGAGATTCAGGCGATTCCGAGCTGCGACATCCTGAACGTCTGGAAAGAGTTCAAGGAACCGAGGCACGAGGAGTTCGCAGAGCCTACCCGGTGGAGCCTGTTGAACGCCTTCACTGAAACCGCAAAGAAGTACAGTCCGGCCCGTGCTGATCTCTGTTACCGGGGATTGACCCGGCTGTTCGGGCTTGACGGGAAACCTTCTTTCCTCTGGAAACAATGATTGAATTTTACTATTACGGTAGAATAACCTATTTTACATTTTATGCAGATTAGGTTATTCATCTGTAATAGGGAAAATCATTTCTTGATGCGTACTGCACGGTCCGACCAAAACAGACCCGCTCCCATTCCGAACATGGTACACTCGGAATGGTGCCTACCCAGGTACCCCGGCGGCAGAAGCTTCTGCCGTCGGCTTTATCTTCAACCACACAATAAGGAAACCTACCATGTTGAAAGAAATCTCAATTGTTGCACTTGCCATTGTCGCCGCATGGCTGCTGATCGCACTGTTACCCTCTCTGCTTGAGGTTGGTATCGGCCTGATGCTGCTTGCTGGTCTGCTCTGGCTGGCTTCCACTGTCTGTACCTGTTTCAAGCCCCGTTATCGCGAGGCTTGATCCGGTAAGAGGCTCTGATTAAAACCGGAGCCTCTTTTTTTAAAAGGTAAAACTCATTCCTTTACAGGAAGGTGGGCAATCTGCTCTTTGAGTACATCATCTTTCACGGGAGACAAATGCAATTTTTCCAACAAGTCAAAACCGTAGTTCACTTTGGTGATTACTGTCAACAGCTTTTCAATATCCACCTTAGTATATACGCGAGTTGTCGTATCTGCGGTTTCATGACCGACCAGATGGGCGATATGTACCCTTTGAACATCTTCATGAGCCAACTGGGTAATCACATTATGTCGGAAACTGTGAAATGTTTTCTTGGTATCAGTCGTAATCTGTTTTCTGTTGAACTGGTTGTAAAAGTTGGTCAAATTCCGGGTGTAGTGGTGTTGCGGGCTGTAGTTCATGCAGGGAAAAAGCAACCGAACCTGTTCGGAATTATCCAACTGCTGATTTCTGGCATTCCGTTCCAATTGGGTAAGAACTGGATGTTCCCGTAGTTTGCAGACATATTCCAGAAATCCAGCTTTCAACAGCTCTGGATGAATCGGAACCTGACGGAAAGATTGTTGATTCTTCAGGGATTTACTCCAATGCGAATCATTGACGCAGAAACAGGGAATCCCATTGATAGTTGCCACGTCATCGACAAATAACTGGCAGATTTCATTTTGCCGCATCCCCTGATACATGGCAATTAAAACAATCCATCGCAACTGGAGATTGCGTTGTTGTTGCTTAGGGGTGGCATGCGGCAAGTTGGCAAGCTCATCAACAATTTTGATCAATTCCACATGGGAATATCGATCTCGGCTCTCATTGTTTTTTCGTTTAATCTGAATTTGAAGCCGTTTGGCCGGATTATCCGCATTCATATAATGGTTTTCCCGGCACCATTCGAAAAAACTGCCGAATGTAAGCAGATATTCATTGATGCTTTTATCACTTAACGGTGAATTATGATTCATTTTCAGCAGTTCAGAAAGTGTTTTGCTTCTAAATGCAGGATCGGTATTCCGTTTGCGCGGGAGCTTTTTCAGTACATTGTCACGGAGCTGAAGAATAAAAGCCCGATCCATTTTTTCCAGAGGTACGGAACACAGTTGGGCATATTCAACAAGCAGTTGAAGGTGTGCTTTCCCGCTAGTGGCGGTATTATGTGCCCATGAATTGTCATTAGTCTTCTCTCGGCAGAAATGTTCCGTCAATTCCGCCAACGGAGGAATAGATGAAGCGACAGGAGGAGAAGAAGGCTCCAACTGCTTTGAAAGTTTTTCAGTGTTTTCCTGCTTTCGGGAACTCCGCCGGAAAAAGTCCATCAGAAAATCGGGATCCTCGGTATCTTTTGTTTCTTCTTCGGCATGATCGCAGGAAGGAGTATCAAGAATTGCCCGTGTCAGCAAATCTAGACTGTTGCGGTGCTCATTCACCTTTTTATTGAACAGTTTGATCAATGCCAGTTCGTCTTTATCGCTCAATTCCTCATTGGCTTCATTTTTCAGGCGGGTTAAGACATTGGCCAAAGCCTGTAGCCGTTCTGCCTTGGCTTGGGCATTCCGCTTGTATTGAATGATACGCGAAAGAGTTCCGACTTCCTCATTGATGATCAATAATGCTGCTTTATGATCCATAACCCCTTCCTGTATCTGGGTAAATATTTCTTTCAGCTTCAGACGAGCTAATTTAGCGGCAGGTTCTGCCAAGTTCAAGTCACATTTACCCAATGAGCGTTTGATTTCCCTGCATTTCAAGAGCCGTTGCAGGCCAACGGGCACTCTGATCCTGAAATACCAGTACCCTGACCGGGAAAGCAGTCCATACCGTTCCATTTCCCCGTCTTCTCCCTCGAATTTAGGTACCCGGTGGCGTGTACCAAATGTGTACCACTGTGTACCAAACTTCCTGTTTCTATCGACTGTGAAACGGGATTTTGAGGGGGAAGTCTGAGGAAAAAAGCAAACTGGTACCCGGGAGATGAGAGTCCGCCGGTGCCGTTTCTACCTCAGAATAAGCCGCAACCGCTTACCGTGCAATGAAAAACTATCGTTCTGATCCGATTCCATGCAAGGCGCCTTGAATTGTCAAAACGGCACTTTTTGGCACATTTTCATCTTTAAACGGCACAAAACGGCACCGTTGAAAAGTGTGGTACCCCTGCTCCAATCCTGAAATCAAACAACTGATTTACTATAACTCTTCATATTCGCCATTGCAAACCGGTTTTCAAAATTTTCTCTTGAAATAATGTAAAGCATCATTGACATTCATCATAATCTGTGATAGTTTAAACTGGCATAACTAAGGAGAAAACAATGGCGAAGCGTACCACAGTGCTGTTTCCGAAAACAATTGAGCTGCTGCAGGAGTTCGGCGAGAACCTGCGTCTGGCGCGTTTGCGCCGCAATATCACCTCCGCGCTTCAGGCGGAACGGGCCGGAATCAGCCGGGTGACGCTGTCGCAGATTGAAAAAGGCTCGCCCTCCGTTTCGCTCGGCAGCTATGTGCAGGTGCTGGTTTCACTCGGATTGGAACACGATCTGCTGAAAGTCGCGGCCGACGATGAGCTTGGCCGTAAGTTACAGGATGCCGGCCTAGCCGTCCGCAAACGTGTCACGTCCAGAAGGAACAAGTGAAGATGGAACGAAAAACCGTTTATGTTTACAGTGACTGGCATGCCGATGCGACTCCTCAACTGATGGGTGAATTGCAAATTCAGATTGTTAGGAGGAAAGAGATTTTTGCGTTTGAGTTCAAGCCGGCCTGGCTGAAGTCGAATGACACGCGCATCCTCGATCCTGATCTTCAACTGTTCGCCGGTCCGCAATACGCTGCCGGTAACAAGAACAATTTTGGTCTGTTTCTCGATTCGTCCCCGGACCGCTGGGGGCGGCAATTGATGCGGCGGCGAGAAGCGATCCGGGCACGTAATGAAGAGCGTTCACCGTCCCCGTTGCAGGAGTCCGATTATCTGCTGGGCGTTTACGATGAAACCCGCATGGGAGCGATCCGCTTCAAGTTATCCCCCAACGGAGAGTTTGTCAACAATGATCGTGCGATGGCGGCTCCACCCTGGACCAGCCTGCGCGAGTTGGAAGCCGCCAGCCGCAACTATGAGGATGAATCGCAGTCCGACAATGAACATGAGAAATGGCTGTCGATGCTGATTGCTCCCGGCTCTTCATTGGGAGGCGCACGTCCGAAGGCGAATGTACTCGATCCGGAAGGCAATCTCTGGATTGCCAAGTTTCCGAGTAGAGCGGATTCTGCCGATACGGGAGCCTGGGAAATGGTCGTACATCAACTGGCAAGGCAAGTCGGCCTCCGTCTGCCGGAATGCCGACTTGACAAATTCTCCAAGAATGGCTCTACTTTCCTGACCAGACGTTTCGACCGCAACGGTAACCGCCGCATTCATTTCGCTTCGGCAATGACGCTGCTCGGCAAAACGGATGGAGCTGATTATCAGGCCGGAACCAGTTACCTTGATATTGCCAAATTCATCATGCAGTACGGTGCTCAGCCTGATGCCGACTTGCGGGAACTCTGGAAGCGGATCGTTTTCAGTATAGCAGTAAAGAATACTGACGACCATCTCCGCAACCACGGTTTCCTGCTGACGCCTCAAGGCTGGATACTCTCTCCGGCCTACGACATCAACCCCAATCCGAATGGCGCCGGTCTTGCTCTCAATATCTCGGAAAACGACAATGCCCTTGATTTCGATCTCGCGCGGGAAGTCGCGTCACTTTTCCGAATTGATACAGACGCGGCCGATTCTTTTATCAGGCAGACCGAAGAAAGTGTTCAAAACTGGCGTAAAATCGCTGATCGCTGTGCGCTCAGCCGTCCCGCACAAGACGATATGGCCTCGGCATTTGCTGACAAACACAGATGAAGTAGCAAGTTATCGTCCTGTTGCTTGATGGCAACAGGACGATAGAATATTTTACATGCTGCTCTCTCTGTGATGTGTTAGTCTTCGTCTTTAATGGGACGATATAACGAAGCCGGAGACGTTCCGAGTAGTTTTGCCGTTTCCTCTTTCCCTAATTTCTCTACATTTATGTAATAATCTCTTATCCGATTCCGTTCTTCTGTTGCAGAACGTTCGGGCGAATAGAGATGCCATCTGCCCGGCGACTCCGGCTGATATATTTTAAACGGTTCCTGATTGGTCGCCAACCAACCGGAACGAACCGCCTTAAAGTGAACTTCCATAGGTTCGGCGAGAGAATGAGAGTCTCGTCCTTTTCGCTCTAAATCCATCACGTAAAAGAAAGACTCCAGAATAATCCCATGCCCATACATCTTCGAATCATCGCTGGGTTTGGGATGATTTAAAACTAAAGTGGCAATATTACGCTCGTTAAGCATACGCAACAATGATCGTAATCCTTGATGTGTATTCACCTGATCCTGAAGTTGCGTAAACTCGTGATAAGTATCAATGACAAGAACATCTACCGGATGTTCCGGTTCGCCTTCATCGCTGGCGGCGTCCAACATATCCAAGATTTTCTGATGGTTCTCCGGCAGCGCATAGTTAATTCCTGCCAAGCCAAGTTTAGGCATGTCTTTCCAAATGAAGTTCTTGGAATCTTCATCTTGTTTAACTTTCTCTGTACGCCAATAGAGGTTACATACTCTCTTCAACAGATCATTATGTCCCGTTTCTCCGTTTTCGAAGTCGAGGTATAAAACTTTATAAGAGTTCCAAGCTCCCTTAGAAGCTCCCCAGCGATTTTCTTCAAATAAGCGTGTTTTGCCAACGGCACTGAGACAGGCTGCAATGCTGTGGCTCAAGGCACTTTTCCCCAAGCTCTTGCGAGCATAGAGCATTGTACTTGTTCCACGAATCAGCAGCGGCCAGAGAATGTAATCGAATCTGTCGGATGTGGACAGCTTCTCTTCAGAGGAGAAAGAAATCGAAGTCTTTTGTTCCTGTACAGTTTTCCACCACGCTTCCGGCGGTATGCCAATCCTCTGCTCTGCCGTTTTTCGAATCGTTTCAAACTCTTCCGGCGTCAATATCCGTATATCTTCTTTATAAGGCTGCGGGGGAGCTGCTTTATATGCCGAAATCAACTCTTGAATACTATGCAGAACAGGAAGAGGCCGATACCAGACAGGAACGCGAACAAACTGAAGTTCTACTGCTTGAAATTTCTTCAAATAATCTGCCAGCTTACCGGCTTTCAAACAGGCTTCTTCGAATGTTCTACCTGAATGATTCGTGACAAGCAGATAAGGCAGACGACCTTTTAACGGCTTCCAATCCACCTGATCATAATGTCCATCATCACACATAAAACTGGTGAAAATCAATTTTTCCGGTTTTATCTTTGCTTGATTAAGGGCGGCTATTTCAAGGCTGTCGGTCAATATGACAGGGGCCTCCGGATAAGCAGCCAGCTCCTGCAAATTGAATAAGGATAATTTCTTTTCCCCCGGAACAGCCATACAATATCGTTGAAGAGTATGCTTGACCCGCCAGCGTGTCACAGGCAGGAAATTTTTCCGCTGAAAAGTATCATCATAACACTTCAACACAGTCATAATCGTATAGTTATCTTCATCCTTGAACGGAAAAAGAAACTGTTGCGATTTCTCATACACTTTGGGTTGATATTCTAATAATGGACTTGGCAATCGCTTTGCCGAAAACATGCTTTTTAAGGAATCGTGAACACTTTCAGCTTCACTTTGTCCAGAAATGACAGGCTCGAATGGCATTGCCGAAGCAACATCTTCAAACTGCAAAAGGTGATGAGGCAAAGAGATCGGCGATAACGGCAATGCTTCAGTATGGAAAAAACGACAGATTTTCCACGGAGTATTATGGGAAGTTGATGACTCCGCCAACTGAAAAGTCGAATGCTCAGCAAAATGTTTTTTCAACTCCTCCTGAAGTTTACTGGAACAATTACGCAAAATATCTGCAGCTTTGGAGTCAGTCCAGGGAAAAGAAGGTTCCGCATTTTGTAAATTTCGCGCCAAGAGTTTTTCACATTCATTTCTCTCAAACAATGAATCTTTTATATGCCAGCGTCCACTAATCTGGAAGTAGTCAGTTGTTTCTGTTTTCGTTATGCTGTAACCGGAAAAATGCCAAAAATAACATACATCTATGTAGCTGTAACCGACTGCCGTGGGTGCAGGAAAAGTCGTCGGTGCAGTAACTTGAACCGACAGTGGGGCAGGCAATTTAAGAGTAAGAACATTTTCATTGATGCATACATTGAAAAGCGAAGACAAATCCTCCAGAGAAGCATTATCTATCAGCATGGAAGCACGTGCTTCCATGCTGATAGAATCACGCCAGGCTGTATCCTCCGGAATATTGTCAATCGGCACAAAAAAATTTACAAAGAACTCTTTCAGTTCATTTTGTGTATCCATCAGTAAACCTGCTCAAAGTAATTTACAAAATTTTCCGGAATTTGAACTCCATTGGATTCAGCCAGTAACCGCAATTCCGCAGGAGTGATTTTTTGAATTTGCATATCGCTTAACTGTGTTGCCGGATACATTATCCCGTCCCAGTTATAATCTGTTTCGCACCGGTTGGCCGCCTCCATTTTCATAAAACGAACCACAGGAACACCTTGTTTTTTCATGGCAACTGCAAGGTTCAAAGCAAAAGCAAGATCAAATGTATTTTCAGAAACCAAAATATGATTTTGTTTTTCATACAACTCCCCGCAGGATACATAAGGAATCGAATCAAGTCCGCCAAGAATACATCCCGTTGCCACTGAAGCATTCGGAAATTTCAAACGCATAATGCCGGGGTTATGATAGAGAATCACATGCTCAGTCGCGGGATTACAGATTTTGTCCACGCCCCAAATGGAAACATTGGCACTTTGTTGAAAATATACCTTGAAAGGTCCCGAAAAATTACTACGTGCTCTATAACAATAAGGCAGGATTAAAACCTTTTCCCCTACTGGAATCATTTCAAATGAACTGTTTACATTTCCCCTGTAATCATAAATGTAAAACAACCGACCATATTCGCTACGGTCAGCAAACAAATAAGGTGAAGGCAGAAAGACCCCAGCTATTATTTCCTGACTTGTCCCTCCCCAACTTCCTGTATACTTATATTTGAAAGCAAGTTTTTCGGCCGTCAGATATTCGACTTTTTGAAATCCGTATTCGTCATAACCATACTCCGTTATTGTTTCATCATAAATAAGTAAACGCAAAAAATAAAAGGGAGTATGCCTCAGGTAAGGAAGAGTTACAAGCTGACAATTTCCGTATTGATCGACTTGTGATATCACCAGTTCTTCATTAAAGTTATAGGTAAATGGGAAACGATGACATGTTGTTAGCGGCTGAGAGTTCTTATTGACAGAAACCCAATAATCTCCAATTTGAATTGGTTTCGGAAACGAAATATTTTGTTGATCTAAAGTATTCGAAAGACGCTCGTTCACACGCGACATTTGAATAATTCTCGCTGATTGCTCCCAATCGCAGTTTAGCAAGGTCAACTTCTGCTTTGAAAAATCTTCTGCAACCTTTTCAAAGGGGATCTTCTCTGACAGGCAAATATTTCGCCTGTAGTTTGTATTTGTAATGGGGATAGAAGCCCCCGCCGGTTTCTGTGCCATTGTCATACCTCCTGATATGTTGTGATCTTATCACAAATAATTATGGCGTACTTTACCAAAGTCAATAAACGCTGCATTTCTTTTGCTTTTTCTCATGTTTTTCTTCTAGCACGGAGAGATGATTTCCCTTCATGTTCTCCTATCCAGCAACGTACACTCTCATACAGCAAATCTTTCAATTCGCAATATTCCTGAATCGTTAAACCGCTATCCCAATATTCCGACAACTGTTCCCGCCAGTAGTCACGACACGCCTTTCACGCTCCATTTGCGCCTCCCATCTTTCAAGTTCCGGAGGCAAGATGATCACACTTGGAGAGGATTTCTAGATGGGGCTCACTGGGCATTGGCGTACCGGAAATAAAAGCCGGACTTCATCGCAGTCGGCAAACATGCCGGTTTCGCCGAATATCTCACTGTTTTTTTGATTCCACGGATTCCACATGATCGTCCTCTGTTATTTTTTCAAACCGTCCGGACTCTCCGGAAATCGGGTCCAAAATTGTTCCATCGGCAAAATGGTGGTAGAGAATATGCGCCCCCCAGGCGTGACAATCCGACCGAAGCCAGTTTCCGCCGGGAAAAACCTCCGGGATCGTGCGCATATCAGGTTGATCGGCGGTCTGCAAAT
>NZ_VUNS01000043.1 GCF_009695545.1 Victivallis lenta
CCATGTGCATCCGTGCCTCGTCACGGATCGCGGTGACTTTCCGGATGTAATCGTCGCAATCGGCGATGAACGACTCAAAGCACTCCCTGTAATCCCTCCCTGTCCCGTGCGGACTCAGAAGCAGGTCATAGTTGGTCAGAAAGAACTCCGCGTCGGCATGCCCGCTCTGCGTCTTGGAAATGTGCCAGCGATTATCGGTGCTGACCAGCTCCTGACTCAGCATCTGTTCGGGGATTTTCCATTCGATTTCAGCCATTGTTCCGCTCCTTGAGCACCTCTTCGACCAGCCGCCACTCTTTCGGACGGTAGGTCGTATTCACATACCACTTGCCGTTGCGGAACAGATACACATATTCCGCCCAGTAAGCATCCGCCGCCCGGGCGAGCATTTCGTCTGCGTCAGCCCAGACCCGGGGCGGACACAATTTCTCGCCATAATCCCGGTGGTAGGCGTGGCAGACATCCTGCGCATCGGGTTCAGGATCGTCGTTCGACAAACGTCCGCCAAGGCCGGAGAGATCACCGAGCGCAAACAGCGCTTCGATGCGCTCTTTCGTGTTGTAGTGTGCATTCAGGCAAACACCCGCGCCGGACGGATACATGTCGAAGTGAACGTAAATGGAGCGGCAGCTCCGGTCGGCGGCCTCGATTGCAATGAGTCCTCGTGTAGACATAAAAATCTCCCAGGGTTAAAATGTGACAGTCGCGGTCAGTGTGGCGGCCGCAAGCCAGTACGTCATGTGTTTCCAGTCGCCGCAGCAGGCGTAAACGATCGCTGCGCCGACGTCCAGTGCGATCAGGATGATCGGAAAAATCTTTGCTGCATTCATGCTCTCTCCTCAAAACGGGATATCGTCATCAAGATCGTCAGGCGGTGCGGGGGATGTCCACGTTTCTCCAACTTCCAGGTCTTCGCCCGGTTCGCGCATGACCGGGCGTTCTTTTAAACGCCAGCCGGTAATCCGTTCAAAACGTTCCCCCGCGATCGTTTTGACGGTGATTGATTCGGGAGCCGCCAGAAGCCCCTCGTTGGCCAGCGAAACGGCTTCCCGCGCGCTCCTCGGCATCGGGCAGCCGAGCGCGGCGCGTTCGTGCCACCATTTCTCGAACTTGCCGCGGGCATAGCCGGTATGTTCGGGGCAGACCCATTCCGATTTGAACTCGTTGAAGCCGACCTGATAATCCACCCGCATGGTTTTGGGGGCATCGGGATCGGCTCCCCGTTTTTCGTGGACGCAGTAATACACATCCAGCACCTCGTAATCGGTATAATCCACCTGTCCGGAAATCACACCGGCGGACGATGCCGTCTGCGTCATCTTGTCATTGCTTTCCTTCGGCGGAAACACATAACCGCATTCAGGACACGCCGTATATCCGGCGTGGATGAGCGCGAGACATTGCGGACACTTCTTCGCCGGGGCATCACCGCCTTTCCCGGATCCGGGCTCTTTGACCTTGATCATATCGAGCGGACCGTGCCGCAGAATGTTGCCTCCGTAGTCCAGAAAAAGGCAGTTGGTTTTTCCGGTTTCCGGACTGAGGCGCGTTCCACGTCCGGCGCACTGAATCAGCAACCCCGGCGAATTCGTCGGGCGGAGCATCACAACGCAATCCGTGTTCGGCGCATCGAAGCCGCAAGTCAAAACGTTGACGTTCGCCAGAAACTTGAGCGGCGGCTTCGGTGTTCCGAAAAGATCCGCCGGGATGAATTCCCCCTTGAACCGGGCGATGATTTCAGCCCGTTCGGCAGGCGACGTATCACCGGTCACGATCGCACACTCCTTGCCGGAAAACGCCTGGATTTTTTCCGCAACATGCTTGCAATGATCCACCGAAGCGGTGAAAATCAGCACGGACTTGCGGTCGCGGGTCAGCTCCACAATCTCCCGGCAGGCGGATGTCACCAGCGCATCGTTGTCCATTGCGGCGGCGACCTCGTCGCTGATGAACTCGCCGCCACGGATGTGCAGGTTTGCCAGATTCGCCTCCGCGCGGCCCGCCCGGGAAATCAGCGGGGAAAGATATCCCTGCTGAATCATTTCCTTGAGCCCCGCCTCATAGCAGATCTCGTTCAGGATGTTTTCCGGCTTGCAGATGAGCCCGCCTTTGAGCCGGAAGGGCGTTGCCGTCAGCCCGATCACCCGGACGTGTGGATTGATGACCTTCATATCGGCCAGAAAGGTTCGGTACATGCCGTCCCCTTCGCTGCTGATCAGGTGTGCTTCATCCACGATGACAAGGTCAAAGGCGTCCAGCTCGCAGGCCTTGTTGTACACGCTTTGAATCCCGGCGACAATGACCTGCTCCGTGGCGTCGCGGCTCCTGAGTCCGGCGGAATAGATGCCGATCTTCAATTCCGGACAGAGTTTGCGGATCTTGTCGGCATTCTGTTCCAGCAATTCCTTGACATGGGCAAGGATCAGCACGCGTCCATTCCATTTTTCCACGGAATCCTTTGCGATCTGAGCGAGAACCAGACTTTTGCCCGTATTGTGATGGACTACAAAGTTTCCATCAACATACAAATGGTCACCGTCCAGTTCAAATCCATAAAAATCATCCTCCGATAAGATTTCTACCGAGAAACCTGTACGAAGTACATTTTTCTTTTGCTGGCGAACATGAAAGACATGCCGTTTTCTACGGCATGGGATCGGCGACAAATCGCCGGAAATATGCACCCGGTAGTACCAGCCGCCGGCTCCGGTCTGACAGGCGCAATATTTCTCATGACAGTTCGCCATGAATCCAAGACTTCTTGCAAGAAAAACAATATCACCGGCAAGTTCCCGGGATTGTGTGGTGATTTCCAAACAATGACCGTCGAAAAAGCCGTCACTGTCAAGAAGTCCAGCCAGCAATTGCAATCTGTCGGATCGGGAAGCGGTCAAATATTCCTTGGGAATGAACTTGTTATGAGCGCAATGCCCGCGCAAACCCAGCTGGTGCAGTATTTCAAAGAGAGGATTTTTCGCTCCCTTTGCAACGACAGCATAGTATGTCGGCACATTCCGGTCATTTTCGGTAACACGGACTGAACAGCCGATACTTTCTGCATATCGACTGAATTCATCACCAAGTTCCTCTTCCGCGCTGGTCAATCCGATGGCGTTAGTCATTATCCCATCGCCGAGGAGCAATCCCAGAATGTGCGGCGGAATCGGTAAGTTCTTCGGGATAGAAAAGTTCACCGGAACGCGATAGAGTTTCCTCAAATGCCTCCATGATTTCGATTTTGTCAGATACTCCCGGACAGTTATGTTGGTAATTTCGCCCCCTTTCTGGTAACAAGTAAAATCGCCTTTCCCTTCGTTTGTGCTGACCAGAGACAGAATGTGATTCATATTAACCACAAATGGTTCGCCCTTGATTGGCGTAATCCGTGCCATAGGTTCACGTCCGCGAGCCAGAGCAAGCACATGCCGAGGGGTTGAGTCTGCGCCCATGATGATATCACCAACCGATATGTCCTGTACTTTCCGGACAGTTCCGTCATACATCAAAATTGGGTGATCTTTTGCGTGACAGCCCGTGGGCAACACAACGCACGGGTTGTTGTCTTTTGTGCGGAGATGCTCGTAAACAGCCTCAACCGCCTCGGACTGATACGGTCGAGGAACGATCATTTCAGCCCTCCGAATTCCGTATGCCCGCCTTGATCAGGTCAAAGGCAAGCTGTGTTTTGATTTGCTCGAGACGCTGTCTGTCAATCTTCAGGATTCTCCGGATCGCGCCGTCTTTGTAGCCGTTCATATAGAGGAAACAGACCAACCGCCGGGTATCGTCGGTGATGTTCTTCACGAATTCCTGGACGATTTGCCTGCGTCGTCCGCCGTTCTGTCTTCCTTCTTCCATTCTGAAATCCTTATATAAGCCATTCCGTCCGGAGGCATCGGTTCGCGTTTGATGACGGTCAGCTTGCAGATCTGACTGTCGTCATTGTAAAGCCCGGCATGTGTGAAGGTGTCCAGGAGACACTTCAGAGAGTTGTCCACATCCCGGCGTCGATTGTCCGGAGGATACAGTTCAATGAACAGCTCCACCGGACCGGCAAATCCCCGTGTATGATCCTGCCGGAAACGTGCAACCACACGCTCCCGGAACTTCCGCCCGTCACGGGAGATCAGCACCCTCGGACCGACATGCCGATAGTAATGATTCACGCTGGGCGGCCACGGCAGTTCCAGTTCCAATGTCATTTCCTTGCCCATGGGGGCGCGGAGTTCGCACCGCTCTGCGGAGGCGGCGTCGCGGGCTTGGCGGCGGCAACGCCGGAAAGAGACGTTCGCGGACCGTAGCCCTTGATCTCGTTGACGATCTCGTCATCCTGATTCTTTTTACAGCGCACGGTGATTGTGAGTGGCAGATTGTGCAGTTCCACCGAATCACGCGGCTGAAGCACATTCACCGCGCGGCAGATGGCGGAGAGATCCGCCCGGGCGATCCGGACTGCGTCCGCGTTCGCATTTTCCAGATTCAGCCGCGCCCAGACCTTCCGGTTCTTGTATTCACCCTCGATGATCTCGAATTCCAGCTGGAGATACTGCCCGTTTCCCGTCCTGGTGGGCTTCATTTCCGATTCGGTGATGACAGCCTGGTATTTCCCGGCCGGAATCGGATCATAACCGGTCGATGGTTCGACTTCGTTCGCGTTGAAATTGATTGTGGACATTTGTGTTTCCTTCCATGTTATGCCATGCAATGGCTGTGGTGATTGAATGCTGTGATTTTCGGCGGTTCCGGGGGCGGTTTGCTTACCGCGACAGCCGGACTGCCGGGACACTGGATGTGTTCGTGATACTCAACAGGCGAATACTCATCCCGCACAGCACGGAACGGTTCCCCGACCTGGATCATTCCGCCGCAGACGTCACACACCAGCGGACGATTTGCCGTCCGGATTTTTTCGTGCATATTTCTTCACCTCGAAAACCTTTCTTTCCTTGAATTCCTCCTGCTTGCCCTTATTCCAGTTCGTCACGGGCCGAAAATACCCGCAGACGCGGCTGAAGACCTCGCAGATGGCTCCGCACTTACTCATGATGGTTCTCCTCGATTTTTGTGTATGCCTCAATGAATGCCTGCCAAGAGAGCGGAATTTCCGACGGCAGACCGTAGCGGTTCTTCGCGATGCAGGCGGGGCTTCCCACCGTGCGGATGATGCGTTCCCCGCCATCCGCGCCGATGGGAGCGGCGATCGCGCGTTCCCCGTTGAATCCGGCGTTCTCCTTTGTCACCCGGAACTTCTTGTTCGCGAACAGAACGGCGTCGACCCATTCCGCGATCAGGCTTGCAGCGTGCTTGTGGAGACGCGGGGTGTAGCGGTCGTAGGCGGCGTTTTCCGGATCTTCGAACCGTTCGACCTTCGCATGGGCGACCAGAATGACCATCATTCCGCGCTTGTCGCGCAGTTCCTGAAGCAAGTTGATGACCTTGCGCCAGTGAGTCAGCGCATGGGTATATCCCCTGCCGTAGCCGCCGTCGGCTTTTTCGATGGAACGGACACCGAATTCGCGGCAGACCTCGTCGAAGATGAGGCGCTCGAGCCAGTCAACGGAATCCACAACGACGGTCTGGAACTCGTGAGCTTCGTCCCGGAGCGCGGTCAGTTCTGCGATTACCTCGGAAAGCGAATGTGCAAGCGGGAATTTCCGGCAGTCGATTTCGCCGAGTCCGTCTTCCGTCTGGATGAAGATCGCATTTGGTGCTCCGGCTGCATAACTGCTCTTCCCTATACCTTCACTGCCGTAAATCATGATGCGCGGCGGCTTGTTTTCCCGCCCGGTTTGAATGTTGTCAAGCATTCCCATAATCTGTTTCCTTCCTCTTTTCAGCAGTTTGCCAATTCAATCTGAAGTGCTTTCACCAGTTTGCGGATTTGTATCTCATTCATCCGGGCATGAATGTCCGCCATGATGGAATGTACCAACTCCGCATCCGTGTCGGGTTCGATCTTTTCCTGCGGCCGCCTTGAACGCATGGTTTCCTCATAAGCGCGGTTGATGGAGTATTTCCCCTGTCGCAACGCCTCTTTGATTTCGTCTGTGGCATAAGCGTTGATTGCTCGGAGACGTTCCACCTTTTTACAGGAAATCCCTAAAGTTTCACCGAGATCAACGGAAGATTTTCCACGACTCATGCTGCAGGAGGAGTTGTTTGCCGGACGACCAGCTTTTTTTCTCATATCCAGCTGTTGAAGGCATTGAAGCAGTTCTCCGTTTGTCAAATTCCTGCGGTTTCTCTGACAGCGAATGGCATATTCCAATGCTTCGTTCTCATCGTTAAACTGGCGGCAGATGACAGGAACTGTCTCCAATCCGGCGGCGATTGCCGCTTTCAGGCGGGTGTGTCCATCAACTACAATCATCTTCCACACAACGATGGGATGCCCGAAATCAAAGCCGTTAACGTTCATATCGTCGATGATTTCCGCAAGAACTGTCTGCCGGATCGGGAAAAGGTTCCGAAACGGTTCTTCCATTTTCAGGCTCCAGACGGGAACTTGAACGAGCGGGAATTCGATATTGCAAAACTTACTGCTCATTTTCATTTTCTCCTGGTAACATGTCAGCAATCAGGTTGCCGATTTCAGAGGAAATCACATCTCTCAGGTTATTGCGCTCCTGGAGAGAATAGCCGATTTCCGGATATTCCTGAACTTCCCGTTCAAGCCGCAGCTTCACCATCTTGATGATGCTGACCTTGATTGCTTCAGAGCGGGATTCCTTCAGATCCTGCAACTCGGTTCCGGTCAAGGGAGGGAGTTCTCTCGCTTTGTCCTGTCGACGCGCCCTCATGGTTTCCTTATACCCTTTGTCGATCGACATATTTCCAGAAGCCACCGCATCACGAATTTTTGCCGTCGCGTGATTTTTGATGGTTCGAAGTTTTTCCACTTTTCCTCTGGAAATACCAAGGAGGTCAGCTGTTGCTTCTGACGATTTTCCGAAATTAGCCACGAACGTGGCTAATTTTCCCGGTCGACCGGCGGATTTTCTCTTGTCCAGCTCCGCAAGGCAATTCAGAAGCTCTTGTGGTGTCAGACTTCTCCGATGGCTCTGAGCTTTGATTGCATATTGAAGCGCCTCATCTTCCGAAGCGAACTCCTTTAATATGATCGGAATCTTGTTCAGATGAATTTTCTGTGCGGCGGCAAGACGGGTGTGCCCATCCACTACTGTGACTTTGTGACCGGCCCAGATGATGATCGGATGGGCAAAATCAAATCCGTTCTGCTTCATATCCTCCGCGATCTCGTTCAGGACACTTTCCTTGATCGGAAAGAGATCTTTGAAAGGCGATGCGGTGTGGATCGCGATGGTCGGCATCAGAGAAATTTTCTCTTCCATCATTTCACCTCGGGGAGCTCTTCGCTGTTGTTCCAGCGGAATACGGAGAGGTCGCGGCCTTTCAGAAACGCATTCCAGGCCTTGATGTAGAATGCCAGCGTTTCCCGAACCGTCAGCTTGTTTTTGCTGATGCGATTATCAATCAGCTTGCTGCGAAGCGTCATGATCGGATGCCCGGTATAAAGATTTTCTCCGGTCTTGACCAGCTTGATGAACTCTTCCGCTTTCTGAGGATTTTTCTTCAGAAAGAGGTAGAAACAGAATCCCATATGGGACTTCACGAAATGATGTGCGCCGCATTCCGCAACCGCTGCGGCATGTTCAAGCAAATCCCGGTTCTCGTCATAATACGGCTCAAGAACCGAATTACGGGTTTCCGTCTTTGCCGAACTTGAACGCATCTGCCGATCAAAGTTCTCGTAAATCCAGGCAAATTTTGTGATCATTGCCGCCGTGGTCGGGTGCTGGGATCCCTTGATTTTCAGAAGGTGATGAAAAAGTCTGGTGACTCCGCTGTCGATGGAGCCGA
Source organism: Victivallis lenta (assembly GCF_009695545.1). Classification (NCBI taxonomy): domain Bacteria; kingdom Pseudomonadati; phylum Lentisphaerota; class Lentisphaeria; order Victivallales; family Victivallaceae; genus Victivallis; species Victivallis lenta. The sequence goes on from NZ_VUNS01000043.1 coordinate 7,882, forward strand.
CGGCTTCCTTCCTGACATTGTAGACAACGATCATTGTGACGGTGACCCCGGATTCAATGATCGCCCAGAGGCGATGCTGTCCGTCAAGAATCGTTCCATCCTCTGCGATTTTGATGGTTTCCCCGTTCTGTTCCCAGGCTCCGGAGGCCATGTCATTGGCATAGCGGGTAACGTTCAGCTGGCTGATATTCCGGTTCATGGTGTTGCGTTCCAGCATTTGGGCCGCCATATCCGGAGTGATGTCAAGCGTTTTTGTGATTATTTTCTTCATGATTTTCACCTTTCCTGTTTGCTGTTTTTTGAATTCAGAGTGTGTCAATGATACGGAGATCTTCATATCCGGTCGGCCAGACTCCGGAGATACAGCAGGCCCGGAAGCGCTCCAGGGCGCTTTTGTTGGAAAGTTCCGCCAGATCCAGCAGTTCATCCGTCAGTTTCCAGACCCCGGCGGAAAACGGTTCATTCTTTTCCACCGCAATGATGTGGACGGGGAAGTTTTTGCCGGTCACAATCCGGAGAATCGCCCGGTAAAACGCGAGCTGCTGGATGTAGCCATAGCGATGGCAGTCCGACTCGAACCAGCGGAGAGTGTCGCAGGTTTTCAGATCAACAAGCCCGGACTTCATGCTGAACCAATCCATCCGGATCTGGCAGGGAACGGAACAATATTCAGCCCGAACCACGCCTTCCGCGATCCCGTCCGCCAGCAGTTCCGACGCGAGCGGGTGCAGCCAGACGCCGCGCTGCAGTTTCAGGAGAAAGCTGAAGTCCTTTCCGGAAATGATTTCGCGCTCCTGAGTCGCCGCCCATTCCGCAAATGCCTTGGTGTTGCGCCCATAGGATTCGCCGGTCCGGGGATTGATCGGCCCGTCGGTCACAACATATTCGCGGTCAAAGGCGTTCCGCCCCTCCAGAATCAGGCAGTGCGCCGCGCGTCCCATGACGAATGCTGAGGATTCGCTTTCCGTGATTTCCCCGGAAACTTTCCTGCGGTAGAGAGCCGGGGATTCCCGGAAGTCGGCCAGGAGGTGGCTCGACATAAATTCTCCGTTGCGACTGCGGGCGTGATATTCCGTCGCCGGTTCATGGATGATGAATGAAAGATCAGTCATTTTTCAGAAATCTCCTTAAGGTTTTTGAAATAGCGTCTGAATGCGTTCATTACGTATGGAGGAGTAAAACCGTCTTCCAGGTAACGGCGCAGATCTCCGACATTCAGCTCAAAAATGGCTGCAATTAATTTAAGTGGATAATTGAATTCAATTTTGGCGACATGGAGAATATCTGCAATGCCAACCTCGCCGTCTGGATGACGCTTGAAGACTTTCTCTTTAAGATCAGCCATGGGATCGATGCTGTCGACATCAAAGACCTCCTCCATATCAATTTGGCAGAGCAAATCTTTTAAGGAGCACATGGCTTCATGATTGTTGCCGATATACTGTTTGATGACGGCAACGGCTGCCATAAGAACTTTTTTTTGTTTTCCAGTCACTTTAATTTTCCTTTGTTTGATTGCGGTTATGAGTGCTCTTTGTTTCCATCGGGTATATCTGCAAAAAAAAGTCTAATTGACGGGCTTTTTCTGATTTTTTTGAAAAAATCTTTCATTGAAGATGGCGCGAATCTGTTTCAAATACCTGCCTCTGAATGTGGAATTGGCAATCCCCAGTCTGCGGCAGACCTGAAGAACAGATTTTTCTTCAAACAACATTCTGGTTATTTTTTGCAGGTCTTGGGGCATCATTGCAATCACGGTGTCAATGTCATGAGACTGAGAGTCCCAATCAATGTTGTTCCGTGAATGTGATGCGTAGGCACGACAGTCATCTTTGTTTAAGGCAACATTATGATCATCGCCATTCTCAAAGAGATTCAGGTTCTGTGCGGAAAAGAGAACATAGTTTTTCCGTGTGAAGTATTTTCGCCGCGCTATGCGCATCCCTGATACTATGGTTAAGCGGGCAAAGGTTTGAATTGCCGACTTTTCCGGATCAAAATTTGAAAGTTCGTGATTCATATGTATCAGAATCTCCTGGCGGAGATCATCCTTGAAACTGTAAAGGATTTGATATTGTCGAATATTCTGATCAAGAATACATTCAAGAGATTCCCTGACATACGGCATGGCATAAACCTCATCAAACGTTGGAATGTGATGAATGGGAATGGCGGTTTCTGTATTTTGAACGGACAGAATTTGTTTTTGAGTCATCTCGACTGCTCCTTGGGGTTGTAGAGCGGTCGGGACGCCGTCAAAAAAATGGAGGTGGTCGGGCTGCGCCATTGATTTGGCGGCATTCCCGACCATCTCCGTTGTTCGGTTGCATGGTCAGCTAAATACCAGTTTTGCTATTGTAATACGACAGAAATGGGGGATCAGCCCTTAGATGGATGAGATGCTCTCCTCAATTTCAAAAGAGACCGGAAGTCCGGCTTGAATTTGGATTACCTTGATGAAGCCTTCCGCAATTTCACGGATTTCTTGGAAGAACTCTATGTGCTTCTCGGTCAGCAGAAAATCTCCATCCGACCGGGATTGACGATGGAGCGTTGTCCTTGTCCCGATTTTCCGGGATCGAACTTTCCTGCTGGCGCTGGTTGCAACGACATGACCGTTGCAAATGGAAAACTGTTCCAAACGCCCATAATCGACCGTTTGCATAAGTTTGAGAAGGTTTTGATCTCCTGCATTGAGTTGTTTGAATGTCATTTTTCTCTCCATGGTTATTGTTTGTCGTCATGGAGATAATGTATGTTGAAAATGGCAAAAGTGATTTCTTCGACAAATTTTCGTCATTTTTCGCCAAATGATCAACACTCAAATTGAGGTCAGAAAAAAAGTGAAAATTATCCACTTGTCGAAGAATTTTTCGACAAATCGCCATTTTGTCGAAGGATTTTGAGCTGTTTCGATGGATATATGTTGATATACAAGGAGTTGCGGTGGATAATATTGTCGAAGGATTTACAGGAGATTTTAATTTAAGTTTTTGATGGTCAATGGTTAAAATTGTCTAAACTTTTTTGCCAAAGACTCAGGCAAACATTTTGGAAAGTCGGTCCGATTTCTCCTGGACGGCTTCGACAATGGATTGTGGTGAAAGCGGAACGGCGTCCCCGCCTTGAGAAAGAATCCACGGAACAATGATCTCGGCGGGGACGGCAGGAATTGAGAATATCCATGAATCACGGTCTGGTTCTTTCTGCAAAGTCTGCCTGGTGTGCATCAAATTTGCCTCGGCGAATTTTCTTGCACGTCCGAATAATCTGATCTTGACATTGACTACAGGTTTGTAGCTGACTATGTTGTCTCTGCTGACCGACCTGATGATTTTCATATCCGGCTCAAAAGTTTCGTCAAGGATTTTGATATCTACAATTCGACTTATGACAAATGTACGAGGAGCACTTCTGAGAGTGCAGTAGGCTTTGAGCCGCCATTCTTTATCATACAGAAAAAGGACGTGTGGAGCGATTATTCTTTCAGTCGGAGGATTCCCTTGCTTGTCATCATATAGAATTTTTAAATACCGATGCTGCTGCCATGCCTCAAAAACAACGGGAAATATGGCTGATATATCAGTTGCTCCAGATTCGGCAAAGACAAGCAGGGAGTTTACAAGCGTGGTATCCAGAAAATCAGGATTGTTGCCTTTGAGAATTTCATCAACGGCAATCTTAATTTTTCCTTTTAGCGGCTCCGGGATGACATCCTCAGCAATTTTTGCTCCGATGATAAGTGCCAGTAAAGCGGATTCACTCAGATCCGCAGGGCAATTGAAATCCCATCCATGATGCTTTAAATAATAGCCTTTGTTTCTTCTGTCATAGGCCAATGGACAGTGAAACTCCTCCTTCAGGATTTGAACATCTCTGAACACTGTACGGATACAATAACGATCATGCGGGACAAGACCATCTACATGCTCAAGCGAATAATATTCCTCTAATATGTCTGCGGGAGAGTGGTATCCATTCCTTTTCAACAGCGAAGCAAGTCTAGCCAGCCGATGCAGCTGGATTCTTGACATCGTTGTTTTTCTGTTTTCCGAACTTCTCATCTTTTCTGCTTTTTTTTCCATTTTTTTCGACATCATGTTTTACACTGACATTATTTGTCATTCTAATGTGTTATTATATGCTGGAAATAAGAAAAAACAAGTTGAACGGCTGAGAAACAGGAAAATAACTGAAAGAAAGGGTTTGATTCATGAATACAGCATCGTATCGACTTAAGGAAGTCCGTATCGTCGGAGGATTTCTGGACGGCATAAACTATCGTTTTTCAGATAAACTGAACTGTATCATCGGTGCTCGAGGAACCGGGAAAACAACATTTCTTGAATTCATCCGGTATGCGTTGAATGCTATGCCAAAAGATACTGCTGCACAGAAACGGATCAAAAGTATTGTGGAAAATAATCTTGACGGCGGCAGGATAGATGTTCTAATTGAAACTCGAGAAGGAGTTTCTTACACGATAAGCAAATCCAGTGGCGAACAGCCTAAAGTTATAAAAGCTGATGGTTCCCCCTCTGGGTTGAATTTTACCCCGTCACTTTTCCGACTGGATGTTTTCAGTCAAAATGAAGTGGAAAATATAGCGGGACAATCGATGTCGCAGCTGGCTTTGATTGAAACATTTAATCAAGAAGTTTTTACCTCATTGAATGACAAGATTTCGGAATTGCGCAGTGCTCTTGTCGCGAACAGTGAGACAATGGCAAACCAGTCTAAGAAAATTTGTGAGTTGTCAGACAAGATCAGTCGATTGCCCGGACTCACAGCACAATTGAAAGAACTGTCTGCGGAAACCACGGAAATCTCCGCAGATGTTAATCGTGCTCTGGATCAGAAGGCGATCCGGGATCGAGAGAATATTTATGTGGAGGATTTGCAGAAATTGTATTCCGAAACCGCCGGAAAACTGAAGTCCCTGAAAGATTATATTGAATCCGCTCTATGCTGGAAAAGCCAAGCGGGGCTGGAGGATGGTGATAACTTTGAGATGATCCAAAAGCTCCGAAACGAGCTTGTTCTCAGCAACGATGCCATTAATTCTGGACTTGAGGCAATCATTGAAGAACTGCGAAGAAGCAACCGCAGGTTCAATGAAATCAAAGCGGCATTACGCCTGAAGCATGACGAGGCAGATATAATCTATTCCAAGTTGCTTGAAAAAAATAAAGCGGAGCAGGCCAAATCAGCAGAACGCAGAAAATTGGATAAAGAGCGGAATGCGCTTCTGATTATGCAGAATGAGCTGGGCGAAACCCAGCGGCAACAAGAACGAGTTCGAACTGAACGGGCCCAAATGCTTTCAGAACTTTCAGAAGCTCTTGATCTGCGATTTGCGCACCGGAAACAGATAGTTGACCGGATCAATTCTGAACTTATGCCAACTATCAGGGTTTCGATACAGCAATTCGGCAATCATGATAAATACCAGGAGTTTCTTGCTTCTGCATTGAGCTCGTGCGGGATTTATCATAATCAGGTAGCGCGCCGTCTCTCAGACCTGATTGCTCCGTCCCAGCTTGCAGAGCTCGTCCGTAATCAGGATGAGAAGACGCTCTACGAGAAAACACAATTGAATTCCAACCAGACAAAGGCCGTAATTTCCCGGCTGAACGATGAACGACTTCTTGCAGATATGGAAGTGGTTGATTTGCCGGATTTACCGAAAATCGAACTGAATGATCATGATACTTACAAAACAACAAACACGCTTTCCACAGGTCAGAAATGCAATACAATTTTACCGATTCTGCTTTTGGACAGTGAGCGTCCTTTGCTTGTTGATCAGCCGGAGGATAATCTGGACAACGGATTTGTACGGAAAACAATTGTAGACAGCATTCTGCGTGTCAAGCAGCATCGCCAGCTGGCGTTTGTAACGCATAATCCAAATATTCCGGTGCTGGGTGATGCAGAGCATATTTTGGTCTTGGACTCCGATGGTACGCATGGCGTCATGAGAAATTGTGGAACGGTGGATGAGTGCAAGGCGGATATAGTAGATTTGCTTGAGGGCGGAGCAGAGGCGTTCATACAGCGGAAAAATCGTTACTCATATTGAGGGGAAAATGCCTGTGGAATCAAATCTAATACCTGACAATTGGAGGGAACGGCTTGCTAAAGTAAAAGCCGCCCGTGCACGTTTGGAAAACTATTATGGAGATTCTGACGCTTTAGCGGTACTGGAAAAACACATTGCTGATGAGAAATGGGAAATCCGTCAGTGCGTAGCGGACGCAATCCCGCTGCTGCCGGAAAGCAGACTTACTCCATTTATTCCGCTATGTAAAGATTGCAATCATTATGTGTCCAATTCTGCGCAGCAGGCCATGGAACGGCGGAATATGTTTGTTGCAGAAACTAAGAAAAGAGAGCGTCGCAGAGCGGTTCTGTTCCAGAATTCAGAAAAACTCCGGAAAAAGTACGGTCCGGAAGCCGCGGAACTGGCTCGGAAAGATGCTGATCAGGCTTATGCCATGATGGTCGGACAGGTTGCTCATGATATCCGTACAGTTTTAACGCCGATCAAGTTCCGCATCCAGCGGTTGCCTTACCTTACAGAGGGTAAACTGCCGATCAATGAACAGCTTGAAATGCGTATTACAATTAATGAACTGAGAGAACATACCGAAATGATGGAACGTCTAACCGAAGATGTATTGACTCTGGTTCGAAAAACGCCGGAGAAACGAACACTTGAGAATCTGCGGGATTTGCTCAAAACAGCGAATGATATGGTTGCTGCCGTATTTAATGCCAAGGAACGTGACATCACCTGCATTGCCGTTAAATTGGACATCCCACAGGATATCACCTGCAGGGTTGTTCGGGACTTAATGCTGCGGGTATTCAGCAATTTGCTGAAGAATGCCTATGAATCATTCTGGCAGAGTAACGAAAAATTTAAGCCCGGACAAATTGATGTCCTTGCAAGAAAACAGGAGAACGGTGTTGAGATTGAAATCCGGGATAATGGGAAGGGAATGTCTCCGGCAGACCTAAAACTCATTCGTCAATTCAAACTTTTTAGAACTCTGAAGAGCTATGGTACTGGTTTCGGGCTTGCTATTGCCTACGAGAAAATCCATGATCATAATGGGAGCCTGACAATAGATTCCGTTGAAAATGCGGGAACGGTCGTGACAGTTTTCCTTCCAAATAAAGAAAGGTGAAAAAATGGCAAAATACAAGGGGCTTATCGTCGATGACAGCAAAGGTGTCCGCACCACGGTTGCTGCCATGCTTCAAATTCTCGGTCATGACAGCGATGCTGCAGCATCAGTAGAGGAAGCAAGAAAATTGATGGCAGAAAAGCAGTACGATTATATGCTGCTGGATATGGAAATACCACTAGCCGATGGCGGAGAAGCAGATACCGCCATCGGCCCCGCGTTTCTCATGGAAATTCGGCGGACCAGGAGGAAAGAAGTATTCCCGATCATTGTCATAACTGGTCGCATGCTAGACAAAGCGGAGTTTGCGGCATCTCTTCTTTGGAACGGGGCAAACGATTTTATTCCCAAGCCGTTTCCTATGAGCGGTCATACTCTGGAAGCGTCTATTTTGAAATTTCTTGAGGAGGCTGAACGATTTAAAATATCCAACCCGCACCCATTGGTTAACACGCAAAATAAAACAGCATGGTTAACCCGGAACGAAACGAACAACAAAAATGTTTGGACGGCAATCAGCAGGAAAGGCAATCCGCACAGTGTTACACTGAAGAAGGGCAGTAAACAAGATTTGCTGCTGGAGTGCATTTTTAAATTCTATCAAAACTGTTCCTGCATTCCCCATGGGGATATTATGGATGCCTGCCATTGGACAGATAAAGATTATTTTCCAGTTTACTCCGGCGAAAGGCGTCCAAAACGCGGAATCTCCAGAAGTCAGTTCAGCATTTTGAAAAAGACCCTTGGAATCGACTATTCTTATGTTGGCATAGGCGTCGCTTTTTTGCAACCGGAGGATTAAGGTATGGGACAAGTAATATTGGCTGCAATAGATATTGAGACCACTGGACTTGATGTGGAAAAACACGAAATCATTGATTTCGCGGTCGTGCCATTGAACGATAATTTTAAAGTATCAGCATTGCCGGAATTCACTATTCGAATAAGGGCCGACCATCCGGAAAATGCTGCTGCTCGGGCAATGCAAATTAATCGCCTGAATCCTGCAGAGGGAGTAAATCGAGAAGCGGCTCAAGAAGAATTTCATCAATGGCTTTCTGATAACGAGATTGAAAAAATCTATCCCGTTGCTCATAATTTGGAGTTTGACATGAAATTCATCCGCCGGACATTCCCTTCGGAATCCAAAGTCATCTCGCACCACGGCAGGGACAGTATGTATCTGGCTCGTGCTGTAAACGATATTTTTCGCAGAAGGAACGGTGAGGAGCTGTTTCCCGGCACTTCGCTTAGTGTGGTGTGTGATGTCCTGGGCATCATGGGGGAACGCCATCATGCCCTTGATGATGCAAAAGATGCTGCGGCTGTTTATCGTAAACTCATAGAAATGCTGGTAACTGAATAAAAAAAGGAGGCCTTAAAATGAATATGGCAAAAAAACAAAATTCGTTTTCATCCACAAAAAGAGATAGAAATGGGGAAAACGTTCCTGCAATTGCTGGAGTTGAAATTAATGAAATTCGGATGTACTCCATCGAAGGGAAAATGTATTTGCCAGAAACTGACTTGCCGAAACTGGAATACCGGCTTAAGGCGAAAAACTTTATTGCAGAACGTTTCACAGGAATGACTGACTCTTATGGTATTCCTATATTTGAAGGAGATGTTATTTATCAGGAATATTGGTTGGAAAATATGAAATTGGATATGTGGCATTTTGTCTGCTGGGATGAAAAATTGGGATGTTTTATCGCACGATGCTGTAATCAGGATGGGGTCGCAGAATATGATGATCCCTATGACAGAAATGGTTATGCTCCGATGTTACGTGAATGGGTCGAGGAAAAGACCGTAATCGGCAATATTCATTGTCATAACACATCAAAAGATGGCTGTACCATTACGGACTTTTATAAGTATGCATCTCCATCGCCATATAGCGGAATTGTTGCAGACCGGGAAATCTGCATGAGCATAAAAAAAGAGTATCCAGACGAATTCAATAAAAGTATTTTTGTTTGGAGCTATTCTCCGTTTAAGAGTCAATGGAGCATCCAATTGCGAAAAAAAGAATTCCCACCCCATTACATAATTTTTCCCGCACCGACTGCAGATGAAATCATTTCCAAACTTCCACATGACTGGTATGGAGTCGACGAAGCTTCCTTTGCTGAAAATAATTGGTTGAAGCCTGGAATCGTGACCTCTGAAACACGGTTTGAACTTCAAATTGAAAAGAATAGCTTCAATGAAATATCCTGCATGTATGCTATGGATAACGGTCATGGCATATCGGCATTCAGCGAGATGGCTCCAGACACACAAAAACTTTCGACAGGACTCCTCGGTGCATGGTTTTTCATGATGCGAAACCGGAAAATTTCCTGACTGTTTTCCTCACGTTTTGGAATTCATGGTATCAGTCCTCGGTATTTCCGGGGATTTTTTTTCATTTTTTTTTCAAAACCCCCGTCAATTTTCTTTTTTTTTGCAGATATACCCGATGTAAGGAAAAGCGTATAAGATCACATCGGGAGTTTGTTAATGAACTATGGCAGTATTTGCAGCGGAGTAGAGGCGGCAACGCTTGCCTGGCGCACGATAGGGTGGCGGGCAAAATTCTTTGCCGAGGTTGAACCATTCCCATCAGCGGTGCTGTGTCATCGATTCAAAGCGACTCGTCCATTGCGGCCGCTTGATCCGGCAATGACAGACAACGAGAAGGAGCGGAAAACCCGGGAATTGTGGAAACGTCAAATTGCTGGACTTCCGGATGGCGGGACGATTCCGAATTTCGGAGATTTTACCCTAATAAAAAAAGAGGATGTAAATGAAGATATCGACCTGCTCGTCGGGGGCACGCCCTGCCAGGATCTCTCAATTGCAGGGAAACGACTGGGATTTGAAGGTCGGCGAAGCGTGCTCGCTCTCGACTTTGTACGATTGTGTTTTGAGCTTGGAGTCCACTGGGTTGTGTGGGAAAATGTCCCCGCTGCTCTTTCCAGCCGCCGAGGCGAGGATTTCGGACGATTTGTTTCCCTGCTCTGTGGATGGAATGTCCCGGTCCCTGAAAGCGGATGGAGAAAATGTGGAATCGTCACCCCGGCTCCGGGAGGATTCGGAGTGGCATGGAGAATACTTGACTCTCAATTTACCCGAGTGGAACAATTTCCGAGGGCAATCCCGCAGCGCCGGAAGCGTCTCTTCCTTATCGGATATTCTGGTCAGTGGAAATATCCCGCCAAGGTACTATTTGACGGTGAAATGTGCGGAGGGGATACTCCGCCGCGCCGCACGAAGAGGCAAAACGCTTCCGCCGGTTCTGAAGGAGGCTCTGCTTCGACAGACTGGTGGGACGGTTCCCAGAAGGCGGGCACACTGACGCGGACGAGCGATCAGCAGTTCATGCCGGACAAGGGGCGTCTCCAATGCGTGATTGAGACTGGAACGGATTTCCTTTGCTATGAAAACCATGCTCCCGATTCCCGTATAAAATCGGTCGAAGTGTCACAATCCATCGTTGCCCGCATGGGGACAGGCGGGAACAATCTTCCGCTCCTGCAGGAAGTTCCACGGGAACCAGAAACAGCCATCGGCTTCATTAAAAACGATGCGGGAGGTGATCTGCAGGGATTCTGGAATGAGGTTTTCCCTACGATGCGCACAGAAGTGACTCCCGCGGTAGCTCGTGATGAGTGTTTTCACGTTTCCTTCTGCGATGCGAACGGCAGAAGGAAAGATCGTCCGAACGGCGGTCTTTATGTGACGGAGGCGAAAGCAGGAAAAACCGTTACGGCAGGCAGTCCCGGCGCGGAAACGGTAGTTGTCGAACCAATCGCACTTGACGGAGACAAAATGAAGCCCGGCGAACGTTCCGGGGGATCGGGAATGGGGGTTTCTGAAGAAGGTGTGATGTATACGCAGACCGCCGGAGATGTGCATGGAGTTGCGTACACGCCATCCGGAAAACCGACAGTTCGCAAACTGCTTCCCCTCGAATGCGAGCGCTTAATGGGTTTCCCCGACAATCACACGAGAATTCCCTGGAATGGTAAATCCGAGGAGGAATGTCCTGATGCGCCCAGATACAAAGCCTGCGGAAACTCCATGGCAGTAAACTGTATGATGTGGCTCGGAGAACGGATTCAGAAAGTGGAAAAGGAAATCAGCCACGAACGTGGCGAATTTCCGGTCAGAGAAATAACCGAAGCCTCAAATGAGTCTTCAAATCACATAAAAACGGAGGAAATCAATGAGTGAAGCTGATGTGGAATGCCTGGAGTGTTCGGCGCAATATGCCGAGTTGGCTGACCGGTATCGCAAACTGAAGAAAAAGGTCCGCAGAATGCGGAAGGCGTTTGCGGCAATCGAGTGCGCGCTTCTCAATAAATGCGATCATCATGCGGAGTTCATCATCGGTGAATGTGAATCCTATCGCGGGAAATATGAACCGGAGTGCTGCCATGCCGGAAAATGAAACTCTGGAAGAGGCGATCAGGCGGAATGCCTCAGGACCCAAGTCTGCAGAAGTGGACGGACAGAAGGTCGAGCAGCATTCCCTTGCCGATCAGATTGCGGCAGATGAATATCTCGCGTCGAAAAAGGCGGTAAAATCCCGGACTTCCGGCCTGAAGATAACCAAATTGTGCCATTCAGGGGCGTGAGGAACTATCGATGATCAACAGACTCAAATCTATTTTTCGGAGCAGAACCCCTCCGAAGCCGCTTGTCCGCGCCCGGTTTGATGCGGCGCAGACGACGCGGGACAACTGGCGTCACTGGTCGGCGGCGGATCATCTGTCGGCGGACATGGAGGCCGCGCCGGAAGTCCGCCGGACGCTGCGGATGCGCTCGCGCTACGAAGTCGCCAACAATTCCTACGCCAGAGGACTGGTGCAGATGCTCGCAAATGACACCATCGGTACGGGTCCGCGACTGCAGATGCTATCCGCCGACGAGACGTTCAACGATGCTGTGGAAACGGCATTCATGCGCTGGTCGGATGCAGTTCGTCTTGCTCCGAAACTCCGGACGATGCGAATGGCCCGCTGTCAGGATGGCGAAGCGTTTGCCGTGCTGGCAACGAATCCCAAAATCCGCCACGGTGTGAAACTGGACCTGCAGTTGATCGAGGCGGATCGTGTTTCCGGAGAACTGCGCTGGTTCGAAGATGATACCAGTGTCGACGGAATCTCGTATGACCGTTGGGGCAACCCGACGGACTACCGGGTTTTGAAGTACCATCCCGGGGACATCCGGTATATGCCGGGGGACGATGCGATCCACATTCCGGCGGAATACATGATTCATATTTTCCGTCAGGATCGTCCGGGATTGCATCGTGGCGTTCCCGAAATCACGCCCGCGCTGCCGCTGTTTGCCCAACTGCGCAGATACAATCTGGCCGTGCTTTCAGCGGCGGAGGCCGCGGCGGATTTTGCGGCGATTCTCTACACGGACGCTCCGCCGAACGGCGAATCGGACGAAGTCGAGCCCATGGATGCCATTCCGCTGGAACGGAACATGATGCTGACGGTTCCGGCCGGGTGGAAAATGGGACAGCTCGACCCCAAACAGCCGGCGGCGAACCATGCGGAGTTCGTGAAGATCATTCTGAGCGAAATCGCCCGCTGTGTGGTGACGACCTACGGCACGCTGGCGGGAGATTTTTCCGGGCACAACTACGCCAGCGGCAGACTGGACAACCAGATTTACCATAAAAGCATTCTTGTCGACCGGTCGTTCTGGGAAACGGAAGTTCTGAACCGGATTTTTGAGGTGTGGTTCCGGGAATATTTACTACTGGAACATCTTGCGGCAAAGGGTGCGCGGCATCTCTGGTACTGGGATTCATTCGTGCATGTTGACCCATTAAAAGAAGCAGACGCACAGCGTGTTCGCCTCGAAAGTAACACAACGACACTTGCGGCAGAGTGTGCCAAGGACGGACGGGATTACTTGTCCGTTCTGCGGCAGCGGGCAAAAGAGATCAAACTGATGAAGGAGCTTGGAATCCCGATCAGTTCCGAGTCCCCGGAATCTCCGAAATCCCCGGAACAGCAAACCGAACCGGATGACGGTTCAGAACCCAGAGAGGATATATGAGTGAATTCACCCTGATTGAAGCGTCAAACGGCGCGAAACCGAAAGTGGTCGGAGTTGCCTACTCCGGCGGAAAAATGAATCTGCCGGGGTGGCAACATCCTGTTGTGGTCGATCTTGCCGGAATGGAGATCCCCGAAAGCGTCCCGCTTTTGACCAATCACGAGAACAAGACGGACAGCCGGATCGGACTCATTTCGGCCGCAGTTCGGAACAATGTGCTGGAAATCACCGGGGAGATCGTCTCCGACAGCAAGGATGCGGCCGATATCATCGCGCAGGGCAAGGCAGGAGCGGACTGGCAGCTGAGCATCGGTGCGGATGTGAAAGAGTGCGAGCTGGTCAAAGGCAGCCGCGAGGTGAATGGTCAGGAAGTCGAAGGCCCGTTCTACCACATCAAAAAATCGACGCTGCGGGAGGTTTCCGTTGTTGCCGTGGGCGCGGATGCTCACACCAATATGAAAGTGAATGCGAAATTCAACCTTGTCAACCAGGAAGGAGAAGCTATGAACAACAAGTCCGAAACGAAGAGTGTTTCCGCCGTGAGCGCCCCGAATGACGCTGTACCTCCGGAGAAAAAGCCGGAACCGGAACAGAAGCCCGGCAATCTGGCAAACAAGCCCGGCAATCCGGCAAACAAGCCCGGCGAACCGGAAAAGAAACCCGATAACGCGGAAAAGAAGCCCGGACAGGCGGCCGCGGAGGCGACACCGCCCGCGATTCAGGCCTCCGCCGGGGATGTGGCGGCGACCGCCCGTGAAGCGGCTCAGAACGCCGTCAAAGCCGAGCGTGAACGCATCAGTGCGATTCAGGCGATCTGCGACGGTGAATTCCCGGAAATCGAGCGGGAGGCGATTGCCGGAGGCTGGACGCCGGAGGTGGTGACGAAGAAGGTGCTCGAAACGATCCGTGCCGAACGTCCCGCCGCCAATGTCAATATCAGCGTGAAGACCGCTCCGGAAGGCGGAGAGTTGCGCAAGACCATCGAAGCGGCAATGTGTCTCCGGGTCGGAGTGAGCGCCGACCAGCTGGAGAAATCCTATGGGGCCCAAACGGTGGAAGCGGGGATGGCCGAAATGGACATGCCGCTGAAGCAGCTCCTGATCGAATGTATGAAGCTCGACGGCATTCCGTACAGCCGCGGCTTCGACAATGAAACGATCCGTGCGGCGTTCTCGAGTGTTTCGCTTCCGGGGATCCTGAGCAACGTGGCGAACAAGAAGCTGCTGCAGAGCTACGAGGCACAGCCGATCATCGCCATGAAGCTGTGTTCCACGGGCGACCTCAACGACTTCAAGGAGAACGACCGTTTCCGCCTGACGGATGTGGGCGATCTGCTTCCGATTGCCGCCGACGGCGAGATCAAGGACGGCGGACTGATCGAAGAGAGCGCGAAAAATCAGCTCGACACTTACGGGAAAAAATTCTGCCTGACGCGCAAAATGATCATCAACGATGATCTGGGCGCATTCATGAAAGTGCCGACGGCGATGGGCAACCGGGCGGCGCGACTGATCGATCAGCTGTTTTTCAGCCGGCTTCTCTCGAATCCGGCGCAGGCGGACGGCAAGGCGCTGTTCAGTACGAATCACAAAAACCTGCTCTCCGGCGCAAGTTCGGCACTGAGTTCCGATTCGCTCAAAAAGGCGATCCAGCTTTTCCTGGATCAGGTGGATGCCGACGGTCAGCCGATCTCGGTGGAACCGAAATATCTGCTGGTTCCGACTGCGCTCAAGCATCTCGCGATCGAACTGACGCAGGGGGCGACCCTCATCATGAGCGGTACGGACAACGCGGTTCGTCCGGCGCTGAATGTGCTTTCCGATGAAAATCTTCAGGTGATCAGTTCGCCGTACCTCGGCAACAGCGCCTACGAGGGATCC
The DNA here is from genome assembly GCF_009695545.1 of Victivallis lenta. Lineage (NCBI taxonomy): Bacteria > Pseudomonadati > Lentisphaerota > Lentisphaeria > Victivallales > Victivallaceae > Victivallis > Victivallis lenta. Next base: position 23,021 of record NZ_VUNS01000043.1, read on the forward strand.
AGCCAGACCGGGTGGTATCTCTTCGGCGACCCGAAAACGGTCGATACCTGGGAGATCGGCTTCCTGAAAGGGAAGCGCACGCCGACCGTTGAGCGCGGCGAGACGGACTTCAACACCCTCGGTCTCTGGTTCCGTGTGTATTTCGATCTTGGCGTTCGCGAGCAGGATCACCGCGGCATGGTCAAAGCCAACGGGGCCGCGTAAGCAGTTAAACTTCAACCTCAAATTCAAGGAGATTTTTTACTATGCTTGCACGCTATGTTCAGAAGGGTGACGCCATTGATTACCGTCCGGCGGAGGCGGTTGCCGCAGGAGATGTGGTCATCATCGCGGATCTGATCGGGATCGCCCGGCTCGATATCGAAGCCAATACCCTCGGCAGTCTTGCAGTGGTCGGAGTGTTCGATGTTGTGAAAGCGGACGGCGCGATTCCTTCCGGCTCGACGGTCTACTGGGACGCGGGAGCGAAGAAGGCGACCACGGTCAGCGGATCGAACCACTACCTCGGCAAGGCCATTGCGGCGGCGGAGGCGGCCGACGATACGGTTCGTGTGCTTCTCAACGCCCCGTACAGCCTTGCGACGACCTTTGCCGCGGGCGATCCGATCACGGATCTGACCGACAATTCGGGCGGAACTCCGTCCGACACGATTCCCGTTCTCTCCTGTGAAAGCGGGTGTGACTGCAAACACGCGATTGCCTCGCTGACGAAGAAAACCAACACGATTCTTGCCGCACTCCGCGCGGTCGGCATCATCGCCAGTGAATAATGGGACTGCTGGAAAACGCAGCCGAATGGCTGGAATCCCAGCGGATCCGGGAGCTCTCCGTTCCGATTGTCTACCAGCGCCGGGATGGCGAAACGTTGAACATCCCGGCGACGCTGGGACGGACGCTGTTCCGTGCGGAAAATGAATACGGCGTGACCATCCGGACGGAGACGCGCGATTTTCTGATCGCGGCGGAGGATCTGCCGGATGATCCGGAGCGCGGAGATGTGATTCTCCATGCCGGAATCCGCTATGAAGTTCTTGCGCCGAACGGCGAGGCAGTCTGGCGCTGGTCCGGAACCGGGCGGATCCTGCGGAGAATTCACACAAAGGAAATCGGAGGTGCATGATGCCTGATACCCCGGATCATCGCGACTTGTGGCATGAACTCAATCAGGCGCGGCTGGATATTGCGGAACTGCGGGGAATGCTGAGTATGCATTTCTCCGAAGGACAGCATCACTACCCGCCGTGCAAACCTGCGGCGGATCTGCAGAAAACGATGCTTTCATCGCTGGCGGCGGCGCTGATCGCGCTTCTCGCGGCGGTTGGCAATATCATCATGGAATTCATACGGAGGTGAAGAGTGAGCGACATTCTGAACCTGGCGCGCGCGGTCGCGGAGGAACTCAGGGAATATAAAGCCGAGCTGCTTTATTTCCCCGAGTTTGAATTGCGTGATCTGGATGATCTGCGGATCGTTGTGGTTCCGGCCGGAACACAGTACAAGACACTTTCCCGCGCGGCCCATGAGGAACTGCCGAAAGTGCAGATCG
>NZ_VUNS01000044.1 GCF_009695545.1 Victivallis lenta
TTCCACTGCCGGAATATCTGTTCCGCCACACGCTCGTAACCGCCCGCGCTGCGATCCTGAAAAGGCTTCAGCGACACTTCCAGATCAAGTTTTTCCCAACGCATCTCTATGGTGACTCCTTCCCCTGTCGGTATTGAAGATGAATTGTTCCATAAAGTATAGCTGCTCCGGGCCGGTTTTGACAGGCCGGATTGACCGGAACGCGCGAAATAATTGAAAAAATCAATGGAATCCAAAAGAACGGCGGCTCACCCGATCGAATCGAAAATGAAGCCGGGGCGCCGGAAGCCCTCCGCCGTTTCGGCGGTTTTCCGGTCGGTCAGCCCGGTCAGGACCACTGCGGACTGCAGCCCGGCACGGTTCGCGCCTTCGATGTCGCTGCCGAGAAAATCGCCGACCCCGGCGACGCGTTCGCGGCGGGTCCCGGCGGGAAAACGCGCAAGCACATGTTCGTACACCGCCGGGCAGGGCTTGCCCATGTGGAGCGGCCGGATTTCGATGCCGAGTTCGCGCAGGTGAAAACGGACCAGCTCGAACTGCCCGAGCGGGCACAGCGTGACGCCGCCTTTCACCGGATTCAGCCGGTCCGGATTCGGAATCACGACCGGAAGCTCCGGACGTTTCATCAGTTCGTTCAGCACGGCGTGGAAGCTCGTCCGCCAGTCATGAAGGCCGCCGAGGAACAGGATGCCGCCGCATTCGCCGATCCGTTTCGGGTCGGTGGCGTATCGCAGCCCGAGCTGCTCCGGGAATGTCGCGGAGCCGATGAGAAAGAAACGCAGTTTCTCCCACCCCTTCCGCGCCAGCTCTTCGCGGAGCGGTGCGGCGGCGCCGGCGATGTCCTCCGGGTACGCCTCGATTCCGGCCGCGTTCAGCCGGGCGGCGATTTCTCCGGAGGTGTTCGAGCAGTTGTTGGTCAGAAAGAAAAACGGCGTCCGGTTCCGGCGCAGGAGCGCGATGAGCTCCGCGGCGCCGGGAAGCGGTTCATCGCCGAGCAGCAGCGTCCCGTCGAGGTCGAGCAGCATCGCGTCGAACCGGGACGGGTCCCGGCTGAGAAAGTCGAGAAAAGTCATGGCAATAAGATCCCCACGGAATTCGGAATGTTCATCCGGGTAAAATAGTGCCGGAACTCCGTTTTTTCAACCGGAGCGGCGGGAAAACGCCGATCGTTTTTGCGTTTCGGCCTTTCGGGTGGTATATTGTCCACGGAGACGAACCGGAAGGAGGAATTGATTATGCGGATGGTTCTGCTTTTTGTTTTTCTGTTTTTCGCCGCCTGTTCCGGCCTTGCCGCCGGGCAGGAGAATGCCGCCGTGGGGAACGGCGGTCCGCCGGCGGAGGAGAAGGCCGCTCAGCCGGGCGGCGATTCGTTTTCGCTCGAACGGATTGAGGACTGGAATTTCATCCTCTCCCGGCTCGATTCGCAGATCACCCGGGCTGAACAGGTGCTCGACGGTTATCAGGGATCGTTCCGGAATATCGAGGGGGAGTACCGGAAATTTTACGACAGCATCGCGCTGCAGGCGGACGAACTGCGTTTCCTGCTTTCGATTTCGACGCCGCAGGATGTGTTCGAGACCACGCTGCGCTGCCAGCAGATCGACGACCTGAACCTGATTTTCCGCAAGCGTTACCGGGTCATCCGGATGTACCGCGACGGGAGCGCCCAGCTGACCGCCCGGACCGAATCGATCCGTTCCGAGCTTGACCGCATGAAGCGCCTGCCGCAGTACAGCCGCTATTCGGGGCGGATCGAACAGGTCGCCGCCAAGTATCAGGCTTTCCGGGACCGGGCCGGGCGGATTACGCGGCAGCTTGACGAGCTGCTGGCTCCCGAGCTCGACAGGATGCTCGAAACGCTCGTGCGCGAGGCCGCCCGGGTGCGAACCGAGACGATCGACAATGTGTTTTTCTCCCGCCAGGCCGCTTACTGGCAGCTTTTTCCGAGCCAGAAGCAGATTCTCGCCTACTGGTATTACACCGCCGTCGACGAGAAGCAGTTCAGCGGCGGCGACGAGTGGGCGGGGGACCTGATCTGCTTCATGCTGATCTTCATTCCGCTGCTTTTGCTCTTCGTGTACGGCGGTCCCCGCTGGTTCTACCCGTGGCTGCTGCGGCAGACGCGGTTCCCGGATATGTACCGGAAGTCGAACCTGTTCTTCTTCTCCGGGCTTCTGATGGTGCTGGCGCTGGCGCTCTATTTCGTGCAGTTCCGGACCGAACTGAGCTATTCCGCGCAGGTTTATCAGTTCAGCCAGACGATCGGGGCGCTGGCGATGCTCTGCATCGCCCTTGCGTTCCGCATGGAGCGCGGCATGATGCGGCGCACGATCCTGCTCTATCTGCCGTTCATCCTGCAGAACTTTCTCGCCAGCACGCTTTTCGCGCTGGTCATGCCGTATCAGCCGCTGATGCTGATCGCCGTGCCGCTGAATCTGCTGACGGCGGTCTGGGCGCTGTTCATGCTCCGGCGCGGCGGATACGCGGCATTCGACTGCGTCCTCGGCTGGCTTGCGCTCGGCGTGGCGGTGCTTGAGACGCTGCTGATCACCCTCGGTTTCCTCTATATCGGATTCACCATGATGCTGACCGGGTTCGTGGTTCTCGGGCTTTTCCAGGCCGCCATCGCCGCCAGCCGCATGATCCTGACCCGGATCGCGGAGCATGCGGAGAGCCGGATGAGCAACATCATTCTGCGTCACCTCGCGTTTCCGCTGGTCTGGTTCGGTGTGTGCGGCATCGTGATCGGCAATATCTCAAGCACCTATCACCTGCGCAGCTGGCTGAATCACTGGGCGCGGATGCAGATCAACGTCTACAATTTCCTGAGTTTCAGCGTGACCGATCTGCTGACCATATCCATCGTGCTGCTGGTGCTGCTGTTCCTGCTGGCGATGGCGAAGTACCTGATCTTCCAGCGCTTCGAGAATTCGTCCGACCTCGGCATGGTCTCGTCGTTCGTGACGCTCGGCAGCTACATCGTCTGGGCGCTGTTCGGCGTGTTCGTGCTGCTGATCCTCGAGGTGAAGTATTCGAGCCTGCTCGTGATTCTCGGCGGGTTCAGCGTGGGATTCGGCTTCGCCCTCAAGGAAGTGCTCGAAAACTTCATTTCGGGGATCATCCTGCTGGTCGGGCAGCAGGTCCGGCCCGGCGACGAGATCGAATTCGACGGCCTCTATGCGAAGGTCAAGGCGGTCAGCTTCCGCGCGACGGTGATCGAGACCTTCGACGGTTCGGTCATCACGCTGCCGAATACGAACGTGCTCTCGAAGGACTTCCGCAACTGGACCCGGCGCGGGAGCCGGATGCGCCGCGACCTGCATGTCGGCGTCGCTTACGGTTCGGACCTGAAGCTGGTCCGGCAGACGCTGCTTGATGCGGCAGCCGCGCTGCCGTCGATCTACAGACAGCCGCCGCCGGAGGTCTACTGCTCGGAGTTTCAGGAGAGTGCGATCGACTTCACGCTGCGGGTCTGGGTGCGCACCGGCGCGCAGGTCATCGTGCTGTCGACGCTGCGCGAGAAGGTGGCCGAACTCTTCGACGAACGCGGCATTTCGATTCCGTTCAACCAGCTCGACCTGCACGTCGAAGGTCCGGTCCGGCTTGAACATGCGGGCGCGGAAGTCAAAGCCCCCTGACGCCGTTCAGCCGGTGAAGTTCGATTTCGACATAGTGCAGGACCGTGAACCGTTCGCCTGCTTCTCCGGCCAGCCGGGTCCGGAGCTGCCGTTCGAATGCGGCGACGCGCTCCGGCGGCAGCGAGGCGCCGAGGCCGCGGCAGCTCCGGAGCCGCCCGGCCCAGCTGTCGATGCTGAACGGCAGGGCTTCGCGCCAGGCAAAGGCCGCCTGGCGGGTGAAGCGCTCTTTTGCCGGACCGTATTCCTGGAGCGGGGAGGGGCGGAAGCCGCCGCCGGTCCAGGCCGGGTTGCATGCGAGGATCAGTTCCTCCGACATCCGGGCGACCGGGTCTTCGTGCGGGAGCCAGTTCATGTGGACCACGGCGAGGAGTCCGCCGGGAACCATGATTCTGGCGAGCTCGGCGGAAAAACGCTCCGGATCGAAGTATCGGATGCACTGGCAGGCCGTCACCGTATCGAAGCTTCGGGCCGGGAACGGCGTCGATTCGGCCGGAGATACGCGGTATTCGATCGCTTTTCCTGCCGACAGGGCGCGGGCCGCTTCTATCTGTTCCGGGGAGAGGTCGATGCCGGTGAACCGGGCGCCGGTGCCGTACATCGCGCGCGGCAGTACGCCGGTGCCGGTGCCGGCGTCGAGCACGCGCAGACCGGCGCGGACGGCGCCGGTTTCCTCCAGCTTCCGGTAGAGCGAAGCCGGGTAGATGTCGCGGTATTTCGCGTAGTCCGCCGCCGCGCGGCCGAAATCGAACCCGTTGCCGTGGTCGACCGTATCAAAAGAGAGTTCCATGAAAATCATCTCCGTTTTCCGAAATATATCCCGGACCGGGCCGGAATGCAATCGAAACGGGGAAAGAAAGGAGAAAGAGCATGAATCGTTACCGAGAAATCGACAAAAACGCATGGCCGCGCCGGACGGTCTTCGAGTACTACCGGACGTTCCAGAACCAGTTGTTCAACATCACGCTCGAGGTGAATGCGGAACCGGCTTACCGCATGGCGAAGCGGACCGGCAGATCGTTTTTCCTCTCGATGCTGTATCCGCTTCTGCGCGCGGTCAATGCGGTTCCGGCCCTGCGGCAGCGCATTCTCGACGGGGAGCGAGTCGTCGAATTCGAACACACGGCGGCGCTGACCCCGATTCTCGGCGCGGACGACACTTTTACGATGGCACTGACCGAATATGCGGATCGTTTTGATGCGTTTCTCCGGCAGGCGGAACCGGCCGTCGCCGCCGCGAAGCGCGGTGAGTTCGACCCCGCCGTGCGGCGGCGGCAGGACTATTTCTGCGCGAGCTGCGTGCCTTGGTACGGCTTTTCGTCGCTTACGCAGGCGGCGCTCCGGCTGGATCAGAGCATCGTGATTCTCGCCTGGGGGAAGATGAATCGCTCCTTCACGATTCCCGTGGCGCTGCAGCTGAATCACGCGCTGGCCGACGGCCGCCATGTCGGACTCTTTCTCGAAGCGCTCGAAAAGGAGATCGGCAGCATGGCGGCATACGAATGCTGATCAGAAGTGCGTCAGCGCCTTCTTGCCGATCGGATAGACGTTGAAGCCGATTTCATAGAGCGCGGCGTGATCGAGGATATTTCGTCCGTCGAAGAGGAAGGCCGGCTTCTCCATCGAGTCGAAGATGCGCCTGTAATCGAGCTCGCGGAAGCTTTTCCACTCGGTCATGACCGCGATGGCATGTGCGCCTTCGGCGGCTTCATACGGGTCTTCAAGGTAATTGATCTCGCCGGTCGCTCCTTCAAGGTCGAGCTTCGCGTTGCCGAGCGCCTTCGGATCGTGGATGTTGAGCCGGGCGTGCTCTTCGAGAAGCTGGAGGCAGACGGAGCAGGCCGGAGACTCGCGCGTGTCGCCGGTGTCGGCCTTGAAGGCGAAGCCGAAGATGGCGATCCGCTTGTCGGCCACGGTGTTGAACATGGCGGCGAGCATGTTGCCCACAAAGCGGCGTGACTGGAATTCATTCATCCGGATGACCTGTTCCCAGTAATCGGCGACCTCCGGCAGTCCGTAGTGCCCGCAGAGGTAGACCAGATTCAGGATGTCCTTCTTGAAGCAGGAGCCGCCGAAGCCGATGCTGGCTTTCAGGAACTTCGGCCCGATCCGGCTGTCCTTTCCGGCGGCGCCGGTCACTTCGTCGATATTCGCTTCGGTGCGTTCGCAGAGCGCCGAAATGCTGTTGACCGAAGAGACGCGCTGGGCGAGAAGCGCGTTCGAAACGAGCTTGGTAAGCTCACTCGACCAGAGGTTGGTCGTGATGATCCGTTCGCGCGGGACCCAGCGCGCATAGACCGAGACGAGCTCTTCGATCGCGGCTTCGCCCTCCGGCGTCTCCATGCCGCCGATCAGGACGCGGTCCGGATTTTCGAGGTCGCGGATCGCGGTGCCTTCGGCCAGGAACTCCGGGTTCGAAAGAATCTGGAATTTCAGGTTTTTCGTGTTCGAGTGCAGAATCCGGCTCATGGCCTGCGCCGTCCGTACCGGCAGCGTGCTTTTTTCGACGACGATCTTCCCGTTTTCAGCGTGTTCGACGATGCTGCGGGCGGTCTTTTCAAGATATTGGAGGTCGGCGGCCTTTCCGGCGCCTGCGCCGAAGGTTTTGGTCGGCGTGTTGACGCTGACGAAGATGATGTCCGCCTCGCGGATTCCCTTCGGGATGTCGGTCGAATAGAACAGATTGCGGCTGCGGCAGCGTTTGACGACCTCCTCGAGGCCGGGCTCGTAGATCGGCAGTTCGTCGGAGTTCCAGGCGGCGATGCGCCGTTCATTGATGTCCACTACGGTCACTTTGATGTCCGGGCAGCGGTCCGCGATGACTGCCATGGTCGGGCCGCCGACATAGCCGGCGCCGATGCAGAGGATGTTTTTCATGCTGATTCTCCTGTTGTTGGATTGATGTGCAAAAAGGGGAACGCCCCGAAACGTGAAAACGTTTCAGGGCGTTCGTGCAAACCGCACCGGGCAACGGCTGCGGCTGGATGTATCGTGGTCATTTTGAGCGGCAAAACTCCGGGTCCTCCTTCAAAAGCCGGTCGAAGTAGTCGATCGTCCTGGCCAGGCCCTCGCGCAGCGGGGTCGTCGCCTGCCAGTCGAGAAGTTTCCGGGCTTTGGACGCATCGGGGCGGCGCTGCTTCGGATCGTCCGACGGGAGCGGCAGGCGCACGATCTTCGACCGCGAACCGGTCAGCTCGATGACAAGCTCGGCCAGCTCGAGAATCGTGAATTCGGTCGGATTGCCGATGTTGACCGGGCCGGTCACCCCGTCCGGCGTCGCCATCATGCGGATCATCGCTTCGATGAGGTCGTCGCGGTAGCAGAAGCTGCGGGTCTGGTCGCCGCTGCCGTAGATCGTGATGTCCTCGTCCTGCAGCGCCTGCAGGATGAAATTGCTGACCACGCGCCCGTCATTCGGGTGCATCCTCGGCCCGTAGGTGTTGAAGATCCGCACGATCTTGATCGGCAGATTGCACTGGAGACGGTAGGCGTGGAACAGCGTTTCGGCGCAGCGCTTCCCTTCATCGTAGCAGGAACGCAGCCCGACCGGATTCACGTTGCCCCAGTACTCCTCCACCTGCGGGTGGATGTCGGGGTCGCCGTAAACCTCGCTGGTCGAGGCCTGGAGCACTTTCGCGCCGAGCCGCTTGGCCAGCCCGAGCATGTTGATCGCGCCGTGGACGCAGGTTTTGACCGTCTGGACCGGGTCGCGCTGGTAATGAATCGGCGAGGCGGGACACGCCAGATTATAGATTTCATCGACCTCAAGGTAGAGCGGAAAGGTCACATCGTGGCGGATCAGTTCGAATTTCGGGTTGTCCAGCAGATGGCGGATGTTCCGCTTGCTGCCTGTGTAGAAATTATCGACGCAGATCACGTCGTTGCCTTCTTCGAGCAGCCGTTCGCAGAGATGGGAGCCGAGAAAGCCGCCGCCGCCGGTCACCAGAATGGTTTTATTTTTCATTGTGATTCCTGATTGTTGCCGAAAAATCGGACGCCACCACAGATCGCTTTCATAACATAACCCCGCAAAGCGGATTTATCCAGCCGCAAGAGGCCGCAAAGCGGAAGAATCCGGCGGTTTTTATCGATTTTTCCGCGGAATCGCCCGTTCGACCGCGTCTGCGAATGCGGCGGGAGTCCAGCTGCGGATTTTACGCCCGGCGGCTTCCCCCATGGCGGCCAGCCGTTCCCGGGAGATGCCTTTCACATAGTCGAACCAGAGCTCGGGGTGAGCGGAGTCGACGCTCCAGCCGGTTGCGCCCGGCTCGACGAGATCGGGCGCGCAGCCGGCTTTTTCGGTGACGAGCACCGGGCGCTGCGCGGCCATCGCCCCGTTGATCAGCGCCCCCCACGGCAGGCCGGTGCGCGGCGTCAGTGCGCAGAGGTCGGCGGCCCGGAGCAGGGACGGCAGCTCCTGCGCGCCGGGAAGGGGCAGGAGGTGGATGTGCGAATCCTCCGCCGCCATCTGCCGCAGCGTTTCTTCGCACTCCCCGGAACCGGCCAGCGCGAAATGCCATTTCCCGCCGTTCCCGCTCCGGCGGAGGAAGAGGAACTGTTCGAGCAGGATGTGCACGCCTTTCCGGAAATCGAATTTTCCGGCATAGAGCAGCAGCTTTTCATCTTCCGCAATGCCGAGCCGGGCTCTCCGTGTTCCGGCGGCTTCCCGGCAGTGCGGCGAACCGGCGAAATGCGCGTTATCCACAGCGAACGGAGCGTCGTGGAGTTTGCGTTCCGCGATGCCGAGCCGGAGACAGCGTTTCCGGTCGTTGCTTCCGGCGCAGAGAACGGCATCGGCGTAACGGCATTCGAGCCGGAACAGAAAATCGTCCCGCAGGGAACTCAGGATACGGGAACCGTCGTGCGGCGGAGCGGCCGGACGCAGCAGAATGGGAATCCGGCCGTGGGAGCGGCGAAGCGCCGCAAGCCGTCCCGGTGCGGACGGCCCGACTGCAAGCAGGGCGTCCGCTTGCGCATGCTCAAGCGCTTCGGCCGGAAAGAAAGCATGGCGTTCCCGCTCGAAAACGATCGGGCGGACGGTTCCGCGGCGTTCGAGCTCCCGGAGGAGCGGAGAAAGCTTTTCCGCCTCCTGCCGGGCGCAGGCCACCGCCAGACGGAGGCTCATTCGGCGTGCGCCCCGGCATTCTTGAAGTACCATTCCGCCGCCAGCGCGAAGCCGGTCCGGGCATCGAATTCCGGCCGGTAGCCGAGCAGCGTCTCCGCTTTTGAAATATCGGCCAGCGAGTGCGGAATGTCCCCGGCGCGTTCCGGCCCGAACTCCGGCCTGATTCCGGCGACGGCCGGATCGTACTTGGCGAGTTCGCTTTTCAGCAGGTCGAAAAGGTCGGTCAGCGTGGTTGCCCGCCCCGCCGCGATATTGTAGGCGGTGTTGAGCGCTTCGGGATTTTCGACGGTCCCGGCGAGCAGATTCGCCTCGACCACGTTCGCCACATAGGTGAAGTCGCGCGAGTTGCTCCCGTCGCCGTTGATGACCGGACTCCGGTGCGCCAGCAGCGCGGCCATGAAATTCGGAATCACGGCCGCATATGCGCCGTTCGGGTTCTGCCGCGGGCCGAATACGTTGAAGTAGCGCAGCCCGACGGCATCGATTCCGTAAAGCGCATGAAAGTTCCCGGCATACAGCTCGTTCACGCATTTGGTGATCGCATAGGGCGAGAGCGGTTCGCCGGTTTTCGCCTCGACCTTCGGGAGTTCGCGGCTGCCGCCGTAAACCGAGCTGCTCGACGCATAGACGAAACGGCGGACGCCGGCCTGGACGCCGGCCCAGAGCATGTTGACGAATCCGGCGATGTTGACTTCGGTGGTCGTGACCGGGTCCGCGATCGAACGCGGCACCGACCCGAGCGCGGCCTCATGGTAGATGAGATCGATTCCCGATGCCGCTTTCCGGCAGGCGTCCAGGTCGCGGATATCCGCCTCGATCAGCTCGAAGCGCGGATCGCGGAGCGCCGACGCGAGATTCTCCCGCCGCCCGGTCGAGAAATTGTCGAGCGCGACCACCCGCGCCGCGCCGTTTGCCAGCAGCGCATCAATGAGGTTGCTGCCGATGAATCCGGCGCCGCCGGTGACCAGGACGGACCTGCCTTCGATGGTGTCGAACTTTGGTTTCACAGGCGGCCGTCCACAAGGTTGCGGGGCAGCACCCCTTTGATGTCGTAGATGATGCACCCTTCCTTGCGACGGCTGCCGAGGTCGAGAGCGCGGAATTGATCGTGGGCGACCGCGAGGACGATCGCATCGCAGCACGAAAAATCGAACGAATCCGGATCGCGGAACGAGTTGATCCCGTAATGCCGTTTGACCTCGTCCGGGTCTGCCCACGGGTCGCAGACATCGACGCGGCAGCCGAATTCCGCCAGAGTATCGGCCACGTCGACCGCGCGGGAGTTGCGGATGTCCGGGCAGTTCTCCTTGAAGGTGATGCCGAGCTGCAGCACCCTGGCGCCGAGAATCCGGCTGCCGCCGCGGATCATGAGCTTGACGACCTCGGTGGCCGCATAGCGCCCCATGCTGTCGTTGATCCGGCGCCCGGCGAGGATGACTTCGGGGTGATAGCCGAGCTCGGCCGCCTTGTGAGTCAGGTAATACGGGTCGACGCCGATGCAGTGGCCGCCGACGAGTCCCGGCTGGAACTTCAGAAAATTCCATTTGGTTCCGGCCGCCTCGAGCACTTCGCGCGTGTCGATGCCGATCAGCCGGAAAATTTTGGCCAGCTCGTTGACGAAGGCGATATTGAGGTCGCGCTGCGAATTTTCGATGACTTTGGCGGCCTCGGCCACCTTGAGCGAGCTCGCTTTGTAAGTGCCGGCCTCGATAATGCTGCGGTAAAGCCGGTCGACGGTCTCCGCCGTCTCCGGCGTGGAGCCCGAAGTGATCTTCAGAATCCGGCTCAGCGTATGTTCGCGGTCGCCGGGGTTGATCCGCTCCGGGCTGTAACCGCAGAAAAAACCGGTGTTGAAGGACAGTCCGCTTTCGCGCTCGATCACCGGGACGCATTTCTCCTCGGTGCAGCCGGGGTAGACGGTACTCTCGAAGATGGCGATCCCGCCGGGCCGGATCGCCTTGCCGACCGTTTCGCTGGCGCGGAGCAGCGGCGTCAGGTCCGGCGTGTTGAAGCGGTCCACCGGAGTCGGCACGGTGACGATGAAGATGTCGCGGTCCCGAAGCGCTTCCGGGTCGGAGGTATAACGGAGGCGGACGGCCTCGCGCAGCTCCTCCGGAGTGGTTTCGAGCGTATTGTCTCTGCCGCTTCGCAGCTCCGCGATCCGCGACTCCTTGACGTCGAATCCGACGGTGTCGAACTTTTTCCCGAAGGCGACCGCCAGCGGCAGCCCGACATAGCCGAGGCCGATGATGGCGATTTTTATGCTTCCATCCGCGATTTTCGTGCGCATGAGGTGTTTCCTTCCTCCCTCAATAAAGTAAAATCATACTTTCTAACATACACGCAATTTGCAAAAAATCCAGTTGGTTCCCGGGTTTCCGGTCGGTTTCGGCGTTGCAAACCCGGATTGCTCCGGGTATATTAGGCGGAGGATGATGGATGCATATCAGGGAGGGAGCATGAGAAAAATCGCGAAACTTTACTTTTCCACCCCGCTCGTCTACCGGGTTGTCGCTGCTTTTCTGCTCGGCATCGCGGCCGGAATCGGCTGCCGGTATGCCGGGCCGGACGTTTGCGACGGGACGCTTGCCGTTCTCGCGCCGTTCGGGACGGTTCTCATTGCGATGCTGAAGATGGTGGTCATCCCGATCATCTTCCTGTCGCTCGTGACGGGGGCGGCCAGTCTGCCGCTGCGGAAGTTCGGGCGTCTCGGTATGTGGGTTGTGGCCTGGTATTTTCTTACCTCCCTCTTCGCCGCCGTGTTCGGGACCGGATTCGCGCTGTTCATGAATCCGGGCATGGGGGATGCCGGGGAACATGCCGCGCCGCTCATGGGGCAGGTTGAGCAGCTTCGTCTCGGGGGAGGGGGCGGCGGCACGCTGCTGAAGCTGGTCAACGACCTCTTCATGAATCCGTTCCAGGCGCTGGCGGAGGGGAAATTCCTGTCGATCATCGTCTTTTCGATCCTCTTCGGCATCGCGGTCCGCACGGTCATCGAGGAGAGCGGCGGCGGGAAGGTCCGCATGGCCGCGGAGACGCTGCTCGATGTGTTCGGCGCCGCGATGAAGGCGTGTTTCCGCATGATCGACTGGATCATGGAATATTTTCCGGTCGGCGTTTTCGCCCTGACCGCCGTCAACTTCGCCGCTTACGGCGCCGAGCTTTTCGGCCCGTATCTGCGCATCGCGGGGTGTGTGATCACCGGGGTCCTCATTATGATCGGCGTGATCTACCCGCTGTTCGTGCTCGTGATCTGCCGGGAGAATCCGTACCGGGTGCTGGCGGCGGTCAGGGAGCCGGTTCTGACCGCGTTTCTGACCCGGTCGAGCGCGGCGGCTCTGCCGGTTTCGCTGCGGGTGGCCGACGAGGAGCTGCATATCCGCAACGAGCTCTCCGGCTTCGCGCTGCCGCTCGGAGCGACGATCAACATGGACGGGGTCTGCATCCATTTGCCGGTTTTTGCGATCCTCGCCGCGAACATCTTCGGCATCCCGCTCGGGATGGGGCAGATTTTCGTGCTGATTCTGTCGGTCGTCTTTGCTTCGATCGGCACCGGCGGCATTCCCGGCGGCAGCATTTTCCTGCTCTTCATGGTGCTGGAGAACATGGGGCTCGAAGCCGGCCGGATCGCCATGATCGTCGCGCTGGCGATCGGCATCAACCCGCTGCTCGACATGTTCGAGACCGCCTGCAACGTCGCAGGCGACAACATCGGCAATTACGTCATTGCGCGCCGCAACGGCATGATCGGCTGATTCCTCCGCTACTCGGCGGCGTAGCGGTAGCCGATGCCGTAGACGGTTTCGATCAGGCGCGGCGGCTCGAGCTTGCGCCGCAGGGCGACCAGGTGCTGGTCGAGCGTGCGCGAGGATTGAAAGCTTGCTCCCCATACCTCCTTCATGATGCGGTCCCGGCTGAGCGCTTCGCCCGGATGTGCGGCGAACAGTTCGAGCAGCGCGATTTCCCGCAGCGTAAGCCCGGTCGATTCGTCTCCCCGGACGGCGCGGAGCCGGCATCGCTCGATCTCCCAGCGGCCGAACCCGAACCGGTCCGGCGCGGCCGGCGGGAGGGAGGCTTTCTCCTTCTCGCTCTGCCGGCGGCGCAGCTGCGCGGCGATGCGGGCGGCGAGCTCGCGCAGCCCGAACGGCTTGGTCACATAGTCGTCCGCCCCGAGTTCGAGCCCGAGCACCTTGTCGAACTCCTCCCCCTTCGCGGTCAGCATGATGACGGGAATCAGCGGGTCGTCCTGCCGGACCCGGCGGCACACGTCGTAGCCGGAGAGCCCCGGCATCATGATGTCGAGCAGCAGCAGATCCGGATGGTGTTCGTGGTAGAGCCTGAGCGCTGCGCCGCCGTCCGGCGCTTCGACGGGGATGTATCCTTCGAGTTCGAGCGCGTCGGCGACTCCGGCGCGGATGTTGCGGTCGTCTTCGGCAATCAGGATCTTATACGGTTCCATGTTCCGGTTCCTCCGGTAATTGAATGATGAACTGCATGCCGGGATCGGCGGGGACGGCTTTCAGCTCCCCCTTCTGGTCGCGCAGGAGGCCGCGGGCAATGGCCAGCCCGAGCCCGAAACCGGAAACCTCGGCCTCCAGCGCCGTGTCGACCCGGTAGAATTTGCGGAAAATCTTCTCTTCCGCCCCGGGCGGAACGCCGGGGCCGTAGTCGCGCAGCCGGATCTCCCAGCGTCTTCCGGCCCGGACCAGCGAAAGGTCGATCCGTTTTCCGGAGGCGGCGTACTTGAAAGCGTTGTCGAACAGGTTGTGCAGGATCTGCAGCAGCGAATCGCGATCGATCCGGCAGCTCGCCGGGCTTCCCGGCAGCGATACGTGAAGCTCGACTCCGGCCGTCCGGGCGCGTTCGCGGCAGAGCTCGGCGGCTGTGTTCAGCAGCTCGGCGAGATCGGTTTCCGCCGGCGAATAGCGTTTGCGGCCTGCATCGAGGCGGCTGAAGTCGAGGACATTGCCGACCAGGCGGGAAAGCCGTTCGCTCTCGTCGAGGATGATCTGCTGATAGCCGCGCCGTCTGGCCGGAGCGAGCTCCGCGTCGTGGTCGCGCAGCAGCTCGGCATACATGCGGATGCTGGTGAGCGGCGTCTTGAGCTCGTGCGACACCTGCGAGACGAAGCCGGTCTTCTGCCCGGAGAGCCGGAGTTCCCGCCGGAGCATCCGGTAAATCAGGAGCCCAGCGAGCAGGATGACGAGGATCGGAGCCGAAATGCCGAGCCAGACCGCGAGCCGGAAGCTGCCGAGCGGCAGTCGCTCCGGAATCAGCGAGGCGCGGATCTGCGCGTTCGGCAGCAGCAGCTCCGAGAACGGCATGATGAGTACGGGTTCGGCTGTTTCTTTTCCGGAAATGTCGCCGCCTGCCGCATGGATGACGCGGTTGGACGCATCGACCAGCTCGATGCGGAAATATGGCGGCAGGTGCTGCGGAAAGAGCGGGATGAGCCGGCTCCAGAGCACGACGCTTTCGAGTTCGAAGCCGACGAGCCTGCCGGGCGGGTTCGTGCTTTCGGCCCAGACCAGCGGCGCAAACCGGTTGTCGGCGAAGTACGGAATGAAGCCGGAGCGGCGGCCGCGGGCCAGCGCCGCGAACCGCGGAATCAGCCGCGGGGCGGGAGAATCCGCTTCCGGTGCGGCGGCGACGGCCGGCAGCGCTCTTTCGGAATTTTCTCTCCGGACCGGTTGGAATTCGCCTCCTGCGCTTCGGCTGAACCGCGCCTGGTCCGCCAGCACGATGCGGCGCGCGTTGTCGTGGAGCGGAACCGGTTCGACGAGCTCCCGGGACCTCGTCCCGGTTTTCGCCGGAGCAGAGGAGGCCGTGCGCAGTTTTTGCGGAGCGGGCCGGACCGGGGCGGTGTCCGCGCCGTCGGACCGCGAGCTGACGAGTTCGGTGAAGAGTTCGTTATAGCGGCGGCGCCAGTCGCCGCCGGCATGGAGCAGCCGTCCGGAGCGGTCGGCGACGAAGCCGTCGACGAAGAACGGCTCCCCCGCGACGGCGCGGCGGATTCCGTCCGCGTCGGGCGGCGTTTGCGCGGCGAGCAGTTCGAGTTCGGCCCGGATCATATCGAGCTCCTGTCCGCATCGTTCCGCGAAGAGGCGGCACTCGCTGCGGAGCAGATTGCGCAGCTCCTCCTGCCGGAACGCCTCCTCGTGCCGCGAAAGCGCGAAGGCGACGCCCCCGAGCGCCAGTGCCGCCAGCAGGGCGATTCCGATGACCGGCGCGATGATTGTTTCGGGGGTGATTCGCGGCATGAGGCAGGTCTCCTACTGGCGGACGGGCTGGCTGTTCCGGATCTGGTAACTGCGGCCCTTGATCTCCTTGCGGGTCTCGTTGTAGGTCGCGGGGGCGGTTTCGGCCTGCGCGAGCCGGTCCGACTCGTCAGCGAGCCGCTTTGCGGTTTCGCGGACCTCCTCGCTGCCGGTCAGCGCGGCATTGCGTTCGAGCAGAAGCTGCGCCTGCCTGAGCTTTTCGGAGGCGAAGAGGATGTTGCCGCAATCGGACTGGTTGATCGCCTCCTCGCGAATCGCGGCGCTCTGCTGGAGCGCGACATCCGCGCTGACTGCCTTGTTCAGGCTCCGGGCGCTGGCGGAGGAGTCGGCGCTGAAATTCACCGCCACGCTGCGGGTCAGCACCGGCGCTTTTTCTGCTTCGGCGGTCAGGTATTCGAGCGTTACGTCGGCGAGCGGCTTCGAGCTTCCGTCCGGCTGCGGCGGCAGATCGAGCTGCAGGATCAGCACTTTGTCGTGCCCGGCGTAGATCTGGTTGAAGTCGAGCTCGATGCTCTGGCCGTCGATTCTGCACCGGCAGCCGAGAATGCCGCGCGGCCGGACGCCGGGCGGACAGTCGATGCGGACCTTTACCCGGCGGGCCGCGACCGACAGCGCGCTGCCGAGCTCTCTGGCGAGAATCGGAACGAGGTCGGAGCTTCGGGCGACGAAGTAGAAGTTGCCGTCCGAATTCTGGGCGAGCGAGGTCATCAGGTCCTCGTTGTAGTCGCTGCCGATGCCGACGGTGCTGACCGTGATACCCTCTTTGACCAGCGCGCTGCCGAGCTTGCCGAGTTCGGCGGGAGAGGAGGGGCCGACATTGGCCTGGCCGTCCGACAGGAGGATGAGCCGCCGCACGCCGCGCGGATCGTTCCCGGCCTTGCGGAGTTCGTCCGCGGCGAGCGACACACCGGAAAACAGCGCGGTGCCGCCTCCGGCCGGAATCGAGCCGATGACCGCCGCAAGCTCCCGCTTCGCACTTTCGGTAACCCGGGTCGCCGGGATCAGCACTCGGGCGGAGTGGTTGTAGATGACCAGCGAAAAGAAGTCGTTTTCGCCGAGCTGCTCCAGCGCGTTCTGCGCCGCCTGCCGGGCGTGGACGATCTTTCCGCCGCTCATCGAGCCGGAACAGTCGAAGGCGACCGCGAGGTTGACGGTCTTGACCAGTCGCGGCTGCCGCGCCGGCGCCGGTGCCGAAATCGCGATGCGGACCATCGCTTCCTGCGCGTTTCCGGCCGGGAGAATGGAGTTTTCGGCTTCGACCGTCAGGGTGACGCCGCCGGGAGCCGGGGCGGGCACAGATGGCTCCGCCGCATTGCACGCCGCGCAGGCGAGCAGGCAGGCGGAAGCGAAGCGGAACAGGGCGAACACTCGTTTCATCAGATCCTCTCTTTCTTTTTAAGGTAATCTCCCGGCGGGTGATTTGCAAACCGCCGGGAACGTCTCCGCGCTGTTTATTATAGCGCTTTGTTCCCGGATATTGTCAAAAGAATGAAAAAGGAATGTAAAACGATTGTCAAAGTTCCCGGGCAAGAAGATCGAAAAACGGTTCGCGCGCGTACTGTTCGCGCCAGGGAGTATGGCCGCACCTCGGCAGCAGGCGGAACGAAAACGAAACGCCCGCTTCCCGCAGCGGCTCCGCGACTCCTTCCGACGGATGCGGGTCAGCCTCTCCATGAATGACCGTCACCGGAATCCGCAGCGCCGAAAAACGCCGGAGCAGTTCGCCGCTTTCCCGCAGTGCGGCGGCCTCGGCCCAGACGCGCGCATACATCCGGCCGTCGCAGTGAGAAGGCGGTTCGGGGCAGGGGGGATCGGCCGGCGCGTAAACGTCGGAGGCGGTGCAGAGCGCGCCGAATTCAGCGAGCAGCGCATCGCGGTCGATCGCATCCGGCGAGTCGAGTTCGGCGAGCAGCGCTTGAAAGCGTTCGCGCCGCCTGCCGTCGAGCCGGGCGAGACGGCGTTCTCCGATCTGCGGCACATAGCGGCTGTGCAGGGGGCCGCTGCTGACCAGGATGAGTTTCGATACGCGCTCCGGATGCTCCGCCGCGAACAGCGCCGCGAGCCAGGCGCCCCACGAGTGGCCGATGAGTGCGACCGGCGCGGCGGCTTCGGCCGCAAGCTGCTTTTCAAGCTCCGCCTCGAGCTCCGGGATCGTTTCTTTCGACTGAAACGGCTCAAGTACGCCGCAGGAGGCGGAGACGGCGAGTCCTTCGGCCAGTCCGCCGGCGGAGCCGACCGCACCCGGACCGCCGTGAATTGCCGCCGCCCGGAAGGGCGCTTTTCCATATCGACGTGTCATGGTTCAATATAAGCCCGTTGCGGTTCCGGTGCAAGCCGCGTCCCTTGTTTTTCCGGCGCGGCCGGAGTATATTGATGGAAAACAGGAGGGAATGCACGATGTATGAACTGATTCGCGCCGGAGAACGCAGCTGGTATATCGATTGTCCGGCGAAGATCGGCATCTGCCTGCTGGACGGGGCGGACGTCTGCCTGATCGACAGCGGCAACGACAGGGACGCCGGCAAACGGGCGCTCCGGATTCTGGAAGGAGAAGGGTGGCGTCTGCGGGCGGTCGTCAACACCCATTCGCACGCGGACCATATCGGCGGGAACCGGTTTCTGCAGGAACGCACCGGCTGCCGCGTCTTTGCTCCCCGGATCGAGGGGGCGTTCACGCGCGACCCGCTCCTCGAGCCGTCGTTCCTGTACGGAGGCTGTCCGCCCGCGGAGCTGCGGAACAAATTCCTGCTGGCGCAGCCGAGCGACGTTTCGACATTCGGCGACCCGGCATTCCCGTGGGAGCTCGAGCCTGTTCCGCTGCCCGGCCATTCGTTCGACATGACCGGATTCCGCACGCCGGACGGCACGGTGTTTCTGGCTGACTGCGTCTCGAGCGGCGCGGTACTCGCCAAGTACCGGATTCCGTTCATTTACGATTTCGACGCATGGTTCCGCACCCTCGATGCGGTGGAGGCGATGGAGTCGCCCTGTTTCGTGCCGTCCCATGCTCCGGCCGGGCCGGACATCCGGCCGCTTGTCGCGGAGAACCGGCGCGCCGTCACGGAGCTGCTCGATACGATCCTCGCGCGGCTGGACTCCCCGGCGTCGTTCGAAGAACTGCTGATGCGGCTGTACGACGGTTTCGGCCTGCGGCTCGATTTCAACCAGTATGTCCTGGCCGGCGGCACGCTGCGTTCGGCGCTGTCGTGTCTGGCCGGCGCCGGACGGGTCAGGGCTGCTTTTGACGGGAACCGTCTGCTCTGGCGGGCTGCCGGAGACTGATCCGCAGCATGTTCCAGCTTGCCGGGAGCAGCACGGCCTTCAACGTGCCGTTCTCCAGCGCGGCGCCCTGCTGCGCGACCGGGGCGACCTCTTCCCGTTCCGCCGAATTGACCGCCTTCAGGTCGCTGTGATGCAGCGTCTGCTGCTCGATGACCGAAACGGCGTCGAAATCCCCGAGCCGGACTTCGAGCTCCATCGGTTCGGCCAGATTTCGATTGGCGGCGAAGATCACGACCTCGCTGCGTTCCGTATTGTGGACGAAAGAGGCGTGGAGGTACGGGATTCCCCGGTGCAGGACCGGGGGCGCATCGGCGTCCGTCCTGAACTCCGCATCGTAGCACGGACCCTCCACGACGCTTTGGAGCGCGATGCCGCGCCCGTATTTCGAGGCCAATGCGAACGGGTGGAAGATGGTCTGCCGCCAGGCGCCGCCGTCCTTTTCGGTCATGATCGGCGCGATGACGTTCACGCTCTGAGCGAGACAGGCGATTTTGACCCGGTCGGCGTGATTCTGGAGCGTCGAAAGCAGCATTCCGACCAGCAGCGCGTCCTCCATCGTGTAGACGTCTTCGAGCAGAGGCCGGCCGACCGTCCACTCCGGCGACTCCTTCTCCCGGCCGTTGGAGTGGAACCAGACGTTCCATTCGTCGAAGCTCAGCATGATCTTCTTCGACGATTTCTTTTTTGCCCCGGCCGCGTCGCAGCAGGCGACGGCGCGGCGGATGAAGCCGGCCATCTCCTCCGGCTGGGCGAGATAGCCCGGCGTCTGCCCGCAGCGGTTGCCGAAATAGCGGTGGATCGACAGGTAATCGGCGAGGTCGTAGGTGTGTTCGAGCACGGTCTCTTCCCTGTAGCCGAAGGTCGGCATGGCGTCGTTCGAGGAGCCGCAGACGATGACCTCGATCGACGGATCGGTCCACTTCATCATTTTGGCCGCTTCGAGCGCGGTCCGGCCGTATTCGTCGGCGGTGCGGTGTCCGGTCTGCCACGGGCCGTCCATCTCGTTGCCGAGACACCAGAGCTTGACACGGTACGGCTCCCGGCCGCCGTTGGCCCGGCGGCGTTCCGACAATTCCGTGCCGCCCGGAAAGTTGCAGTATTCGACCAGCTGCTGCGCTTCGGCCGGGCCGCGCGTGCCGAGGTTGACGGCCATCATCGGGGCGGTTCCGGCCCGGCGGCACCACTTTATGAATTCGTCGGTGCCGAACTTGTTCGGTTCGAGCGCCTTCCAGGCGAGGTCGAGCCGCACGGGCCGCCGGTCGCGGGGACCTGTGCCGTCCTCCCAGTTGTAGCCGGAGACGAAGTTTCCGCCCGGATAGCGCGTGACCGGCATGCCGAGTTCGCGGATCAGCCCGAGCACGTCGGTCCGGAAGCCGTCCGCGTCGGCGGACGGGTGGTCCGGCTGATAGATTCCTCCGTAAACGGCGCGCCCGAGGTGTTCGATGAAACCGCCGTAGATGCGTTCGTCGATTTCGCCGATGGTGAAGTTGCGGTTCAGAATCACGCTGGTTTTCATAATGCGGCTCCCATGTTCCCCGAAAAGTTGTCCCCCTTCCTCCTTCGCCGAGGCTGCGGAGGACAAGTCGGACCTGTCATCCACAGCGCTTGCGCGGCGGATGATACTTTTCGGGGGCCCCGCTCTCTGAAGAGACCATGCCCGACACTGCGTGTCGTGCCCGTCTCAAAAGACCATGCCCGACACTGCGTGTCGTGCCCGTCTCAAAAGACCATGCCCGACACTGCGTGTCGTGCCCGTCTCAAAAGACCATGCCCGACACTGCGTGTCGTGCCCGTCTCAAAAGACCATGCCCGA
>NZ_VUNS01000045.1 GCF_009695545.1 Victivallis lenta
GAGGCCAAAATGACCAACACGATTCAGACGGCGAAGGAACTTACCTTCGGGACGGAACTCGAGTACACGAACATCAGCCGCGAACGGGCGGTGAAAGCGATCCACAGCGTGGTCGGCGGAACGATCCACTACACCGGACGTAAAAACAAGGGTGCAATCAAACTTCATACAGAGCTTGATCTATCCGGAAATCTCCCCTGTTTTGTGATGTTGAGCAACGGGAAAATGGCGGATATTCGAGCGGCACGAGAGAACATAGTCATCGTTCCGGACAGCATCTACACCTTCGATAAGGGATACTATGATTTGAATTGGTTTCAGCACATTGCGGACAGCGGAGCGTATTTCGTTACGCGCCTCAAAGACAATGCAAAAATCGAATTCCTCGGACAGCACCGGGAGGCAAATGAAAAACGCGGGATTTTGCGGGATGAAATCGTGTGGTTCACCGGATATCAATCAGCAAGAAAATATCCCGACAAGTTGAGGCTGATTGAATTTCGGGATGAATCGAC
Organism: Victivallis lenta; assembly: GCF_009695545.1. Classification (NCBI taxonomy): domain Bacteria; kingdom Pseudomonadati; phylum Lentisphaerota; class Lentisphaeria; order Victivallales; family Victivallaceae; genus Victivallis; species Victivallis lenta. Next base: position 516 of record NZ_VUNS01000045.1, read on the forward strand.
TGGAAAAGAATACTGCTTCATTACCAATAATTTCAAACTGGCGGCGGCGAGCATTGCCGGAATTTACAAACAGCGCTGGCAGATCGAAATCTTCTTCAAGTGGATCAAGCAGAATCTCAAAATCAGGAGCTTCCTTGGAACCAGTGAAAACGCCGTAATGACGCAAATCTATGTCGCGCTTATCCATTATCTTTTGGTCGCATACATCAAATTCCTGCATGGATTCAAGCTCAGTTTCACAGAATTGACGAATCGAATCCGCGAGACGCTCATGCAGAATCTTTCCCTGCTTGAAATCCTTGCTCTGGACCGCAAGACCATTGCGAAGCCGCCGGACTGGAATTTTCCCAAACAACTCGAACTTTTCAACGAGTTCCTATGCTGATTTTTTTACCGGACAGCAGAGATTGACGACACAATCTAGTTACGGCTGCATAAATTTTCTGTACAACGGATTGACAAAATCTGTTTCCATGTTATATTATTTAACTAAGAATAAATAATGGTATCGTTCCCTAACCTAAGGAGGCTTTATCATGAAACAAGTTATCCGAAAACATGCCGTAATGATGGAATATGTCATTATCGCCGTTCTGATTGCTGCTGCAGTGGTTGTGGCAGTCATTATGTTCGGCAAAAATGTATCGAAAGAAATGAATGTCGCAACACAGGCGATGAGTGATGCCAAAGGGGCGGAAACCGCACAGAAGGCCGTGGAAACTGGAACGACGTCTGATATCAAGAAAGCCAATGAGCACGAAAAATCAATGCACAATTACGACAAATAACCGGAAACGGCATGATGAAAACTGTTATTAAAAAACATGCCGTAATGATGGAGTATGTCATTATCGCCGTTCTGATTGCTGCTGCAGTGGTTGTGGCAGTCATTATGTTCGGCAAAAATGTATCGCATGAAATGAACGTTGCAACAAAATCAATGAGCGATGCAAAAGGGGCAGAAAATTATCAGTCTGAACTGAAAGGAAATTCCGCGTCTGATATAAAAAAAGCCAGCGCACATGAAAAGTCTATGCACAACTATGAAAAGTGAGCATAACGTATTTATTGAATAATGGACGAATATCTGCCGCGTTGAATCGGAAAGGTATTCGTCTTTATTAGTAAAAACGGATGTGGGAATGGAGTATCTGGCTCTCGGGAAAATTATACTGGCAACACCCTGGCTAGTTTATCTTTCAATCTGCGATTTCCGGTATCATCAGCTACCGAATCCGTGGGTATATGGCGGAATGTTGTTCATGCTGTCTGCGTCATTTGGAATTGGATTTCATTATGCGTTGGCATCATTAATCACTGCTTTTTTATCCTCGCTTTTCCTGCTTCTGCCTTTTTTTCTGCGGGCTGCCGGTGCGGGAGATGTCAAAATGCTGTTCACTGCGGGGTTGATTGCCGGACCGGGAAATACGCTCAATCTGATTCTGCTGGTTTCAATATCTGGGCTTGTACTGGCGTTGCTGATGCTGGCATTCCGCAAAGTGAATACGGCACGGTTGAAACATTATGCCCGTTGTTTATTTGATTTTCGGTATGACCTCGCAGCAGGCAGAAAGAAGCTGCCGCCGCCCGACACGGAATCTTGCCGGATTCCTTTCGGAATTGCAATTGCAGCAGGACTCTTTTTGAATCTCCTGATACAAATTTTTTTTTCAGCAGGGCGGGTGGCATGAGACGGCATTTTTTGAAAAGGTCGGAAGGCGCGGTATTGCTGGAATTTGTTTTCTGTTTTCCCATTTTATTCGTATTGTTTCTGTTCGCAGTGCAATTCGCCTACATTATGATTACATGGCATATGGTGCATTATGCCGCTTACATGGGGGCGCGTTCTGCTATGACGGTGAACAATGTTCAGCGGAAGAGCCGGGCGGAAGCCGTGGCAAAACGTGTTCTTGCCGTTGTATCAGCCTCGCCTTCAGATAGTAAGGACGCAAAGGATCGTGCAGACGACCAATATATCAAGCTTGATGGCTGGGGACGTCTGCCGAACACAAAATATCTTGATCAGCAAGTGGAGGTGGATATTCCGTTGCTGGATGTGGATCCGCGCGGCTTGAAATGCACTGTCAAATTCAAAATGCTGCTTCAGGTGCCGGTTGCTGGACGGATTATCAGTTTTTTTGCGAAAAAGGACAAAACGGAAGAAGAAAGTAAATGGCAGGAAAAACTGGAACAGCAAGCATACGCGCTTAATCCTGCCTTGCTGGGAAAGTATGCCAATGAATGGACTATAGACGAAAAAAACAAATTGAAATATCCGTATATTACCCTGTCTTCCTCCAGTGTGATCTCCATTCCTTATGCAACCAAGTATTACCCCTTGACACGATGAATTATACTCGGACAACAGTTTTTTCCGTTTTTACCGGACGCTGCCGGGAGCTGGCATCCGATAGTAAAGGCGCGGCATTGGCAATCACTCTTGCATTTATTATGCCGGTTTATCTGTTGGTTATCGGAATTTACGGAATCGGAGAGATTGTACGAAACAAAATCGAACTTCAGAATGCAGCAGATGCCGCGGCATATTCCGCGTCCGTTGTGCAGGCGGATTATCTCAGCCGAATTGCAACGGTCAACAAGGCGATGGCCTGGACGTATGTCGATTTGCAGAAGCGCTCTCTCGACCTCGCCATGGCAGTTTTCAGCGAGTATGTCTTTACCCAGTTTCAGAAAGATCTCAACAATGCGAGACAACGGAACACTCCGTGTTGCATGCACGTTCCCGGCGTGCATTACAATTGCGGCACGGATATTCTGGTACTGGATCCGGTTCTGTGGCTCTCCGGAACCGGTGTCTCCATCCCTGAGCTTGCCCGCGAATTCAACGGACAGGGGTTCCTCGCCCGTTTTCTTCTGACACAGATCATTTTTACATCCATAGCTGAAGTTCAGGGTAAGGGGACTGTTGCCAATACTCCGAAAGTCATCAAATACAGCATCGCCATTACGAAGATGATGTCTAAGATGAACAAGCTTCGGGAAGAATATCCGAAAAAAGTCAAGGAAGTCGCATGGCAGGTCGCAGTTGCCAATATGATGGAATGCAAAGATGATTACATGATGAACATCACAGTTGGCGACTCCATGCCCGCATTTCTTCCCATGATGGGGACAGAGGAAAATGAAAAAACATTTATCTCATTCGCCGACCCGACTCTGAAAGATTTTTCCCCGAAAAAAGTATTCGGTCCCGGCACGGATGACTGGATTGTCCGGAAAAGCATTCCCGGTTTCTGGCGAGTTTACCGCCAGACCAAAACTCATCTTTATGCAAAGTGGGACTGGTTCTGGACCCGCTGGGTACATATCAATCTTCTGTTTGTCCAGCTTCACATGCCCCCTTTTTTCCCTGGTGGAAGTTACGATCATAAACATCCGGAATACCATGGATACGACAGTTTTTTCCCTTACATCAAAAAAGATCTGCCGATAGGCCTAGCTGTTCCTCCGGCAATTCCGCTGACGCTTCTCCCGACATTTTTTGGAAAATCTGGCTCCATTACCGTGGCCATTGCCCGTAAAACAAGCAATCCGTTTTCCGTGTACAGCTGGGGCGGTGGACGTTCCTTGACTGCATCATCAATCCTTTCCGCATTCAATCCCAGCGTTGCCGGTGGATATCGTCCGGAGTATATGTGTGCCATTGCCTCCGCACGTGCCGGCTACAAACTGTATGAAAAGGACAAGGAGAAAAAATATAAGAGTGCCGACTACAACCTCGGTTACACATCAGTGAGCGGCAAGGAAGCATGGAATCTGGTTGAAACAGACTGGGACGGGGTCATGTTGCCTGTCAAACATGCATGGGATCTTTGCGCCGGTGCAGGTCACGCGCAGACGTTCACAATCAGTACAGGTGGAAACATTCTGAAATCCATTATGACCGATAAGAAAAACTGGATCGACAAGGATGGCAAAAAAATCGAGGAAAACAAATTGCCAGATTGGGAAAAACTCAAACCGCCCGCCGGTTTGGTCAAAGATGGCAAGGAAGACAAAGACAACAAACTGCAATGGGATAAACTGCGAGATTATCTGGGACACTGACCATGAAAATACATGATTGGAACACATTTTCAAATAGGGGTTCCGTCCTGATGGAATTTGTGCTTGTTCTACCAGTTTACATGGCAGTGATTGGCGGCATTCTGTGGCTGGGGTTGAAATCTTTGGATGCAGTCAACCTGCGGTCTGCGGACCATTGGGGAGTCTGGATGGCAGGCAATCGTTTTTCGGTACGTACACCGGCAATAGTCGCACTTCGGGACATGTTTCCCCGATCAAGTATCATTTGGGCTTCGCAAAAACGCTATCTGCTTGATGAGCATTCTTTTCTTCAGTTCATCGGTTCAAAAACAACCCTGATGCAAACACGTCCGGAGTATTTGGACAATTGGATCAACATGCCTTATTCCGTCCGTGGGGAAAGCAAACCGGTCTCCATTCCGGAATTCCAGATCACCTCGTCTCGCTACGGCAATGAATTCACGCAGTGCATTATCATGCGTACTAAAGGCTCTCGCACCTCAAAACGGCACTGGGATTCAAGTTTGGTGGCAAAGCATGAAATCTGGAAATTCGACTCCAAAGACGCAGAATATCCGAAAGAATGGAAACTGGATCTTCTGAAAAATCCCAAGCATACGGACGATGCCAAGGAACAAGAAAAAGAACCAGAAAAAATCAAGTTCTATGAACGATACGGGAAATTCGAAACATGGAGTACTCCTCAGTGAAACATTTCCGGCTTTATTGTGCGGTCGCCCTGCTGGTGTTTTTCTGCGGAACTGGCACACTGCTGTTTCTGCGGCAAACTCCGGATCGAAAAACTGTTCCGGTGCAGATGCAGATACAGAAAAAGACGCAGATTCATGATACGCCGATACGGCATAGATTGCCGCCGTTGCGTCTTCCGCCGGGAGCAAGGGCAACCCCCTGTGCAGCAAACAGCTGGGAATATTCTGGAGAAGTCAATGTCAATTTCGTTTCCGCGCGTGGCAGACTCAGTTCCTGGTTTCAGAATCAATCCTGGCTGCCTGAACGGAAAATTACACTGGATGAAAGCCTGAACCCGAAAGTTATCCTGACTTTTTCCTGTCCACAATATGAACTGACTCTGCTGATATGGAAAATCAATACGGATCTGACCGGTTTTTCTTATCGCCGAGATATAAAAAATGAACCTTCCGGAGGTATTACGGAATGAATGACAACGCTTCTTTTCTTGTTTTATTTCTTGCACCCGTCAAGGATTTTCTTGCCGATGACAAAGTTTCCGAAATCCTGATCAACGGTCCGAACCAGATCTATATTGAACGTGGCGGACGGCTGGAAGAGACTGCCGCACATTTTACTGGCGAAGCCCAGCTGAAAGCAGCGGCAGTCAACATCGCCAAATCAGTGGACCGCCAGCTTGACGAGATGCACCCAGATCTGGATGCGCGCCTACCGGACGGGTCCCGTGTTCACGCCACGATTCCCCCCGTCAGCCGCTGCGGTACCATCATTTCCATTCGTAAATTCAAAAAAGAGATGCTGACCATCGATAAGCTGGAACAATTCGGCAGTGTTCCGAAAGAAGGCGCTCAAATTCTGAACGCCATCGTCAAACTGCGTAAAAATACAATTGTCTCCGGCGGAACATCGTCGGGTAAAACCTCCGTTCTAAATGCATTGAGCGGTCTGATCCCGGAAAAGGACCGGATTCTAGTTCTTGAAGATGCCAGCGAACTTCAGCTTCAACAGAAACACTGTGTCTACTTTGAAACCCGCAAGCCGGACAAGAACGGACAGGGCGAATTTTCCATTCGCGATCTGGTGATCGCGTCTCTGCGTCTACGTCCCGACCGTCTGGTCATTGGTGAAATCCGTGGCGGAGAAGCGCTCGACCTTCTTCAGGCAATGAACACCGGGCATTCCGGTTCTATGTCAACTATTCATGCCAACAGTCCGTTGGATGCGCTCAGCCGTATGGAAACCTGCGCCATCATGAGCGGCATCAATTTCCCTTTGAACGCAATCCGGATGCAGGTGGCATCCGCGATCAACTGTGTGGTTCACACCATGCGCCTGCCGGACGGGGCCCGGAAAATTGTGGAAATTGCAGAAGTTCTTCCTCTGGAGCAGGGCGAATACCGTATACGCCCACTCATGCAGTGGAAAACAGAAGCAATCGGAGAGGACGGCTGCGTTTCTGGCAGATTTATCCTCGGTGAACCGCCCTCTTTCCGCAGCAATGCGGAAATTATGCACTTGGAACTGCCGGAATACAAATGACTCAGGCGGAACTTACCCCCTGTTTTTTTACAGGAGAACAGATTGCGGATTTTCAGCTGATCCGGCTTCTGCGTGTTCACAAGCTTGCAGAATCATGGTATGCTCTCCGCCGGGAAAATGCGGTTCCAATAGCCGTCAAATTTTTACGGAAGGGAAATCCCGAAATTCCGAAGTTTTGCTGCATCGCGCAATTCCTGCGGGACAATCACTCGCCGTTTCTGATCCATGTTTCGGAATGCGCCGAAACCATCGGGCAGATACCGTATGCGACTATGGAATATGCGGACTGCGGGACTCTGCGCAATTTTTTGGCAAAACACGGAAAACTTCCACTTGCCAGCGCCGTTTATCTGCTTCGGGGGTGTTTAACCGCACTTGCGGTTCTCCATGAACACAATATTATTCACCGCGATATCAAGCCTGATAATATCTTGCTTTTTTCCGACGGAAGTTTCCGGCTAAGTGATTTGGGGCTGGCGAAACTGCCCGGAATTCAGGAAGAACCCGGAAAGGTTTTCGGCACAGCCTCTTACATCTCCCCGGAACAGGCAATGGACTCAACACGGGTCGATAACCGGAGCGATCTTTACAGTCTCGCGCTGGTCTTGTTTGAAGCATTGACCGGAACGCGGTTTCGTCCGAAAAACAGTTTCATGAATGCCGTGCGCCTGGCACGTTCCGACCGTTCCGACCCACCCCTGGAAATTCTACAGGATGCGGCGACAGGAAAACTTGCCGGCCTGCTGGCTGGAATGATGGAATACACGCCTGCATTACGTCCCGGCAGCGCACAGGAAATCCTCGCGGAACTGGACTTGATGCAACTGCCGGACCAATCATCCCTTTTCTGAACGGAATTTTTCCAGCAGCATTGCCCAGCGAAGCGATTCATTTTTTTTCAACATAATTTCTTCCAGCTTGCTGCGGGATAGAGCAAAGATTTCCGAATCGGAAAGACGTAGAAGCAAAGCCTCGTCCAAACCTGCCCGGTGCAGTTTCTCCCCTGCCGCACGAATACGCCTGTGCAGAATGATTTCCCGGATGAAAAGCAGAACGGACGGCAGAAGTAATGCAAACCAGAAATGCCAGCCGGCAGCCAGCAGAAATGCGGCAATCGTCAACCCTCCGAAAAACAGCAGCGGCAAATACCACCTGCGGAACAGATTTCCGACAGCCCGCCGGAATGCGGAACGGTTCACATTGCATGAAAAATATTCCTCGTAAGCAGATGCTGGAAACGCAATCCGTGCGGCATGAATCATTTCATGCGCCAGTGTTTCAGCGGCATCATATCCCATATATTTTCCTTTGCCGGAAAAGCCGTTGTTCAGGAACACCAGCGGCAGAATCCGATCTATTTCCAGCAGAACTCCTGCGGAAAAAATACCCGTCTGCCGTGACGAATACCATACAGGAATCCATTTCATGCGGAAACGGAACTTCTGCGAAGTCAGCTCATACGCCCGGTCTCTCAATGTGCTGGAAACCTCCGCCGCATCTGCCGTCAATTTCGTAAGCAGCGGTTCCTCCGGCAGCAACGACAATCCATCCGCCAGTGCGGAAAGCCGCTCCGTTAATTGAGTGACCGACTCATCCGGGGCAAGAAAAAAACCGGCATCGTCCAGTTCCCCCAGCAGCCCCGGCAAATCCCGCGGCACAGCTGTCCGCAACTTTTCCACAAAATCACAGATCATGGTATCGGAAGCGAAACAATGGTTATGATTCTCTGATAAAGCGCAACAATTCCGCGTCCGAGCGGACCAAATGACCCGCCCCAGCCGGACATGGAATAAACAGACGCCGAAACGGCAAATACCAGCGGCAGGATCGAACACAGCAGGATGGTATATTCCAGTAAAATACTCCGTTTCCGCGTGATGTGCCGTCCACGGTTCATCTCAGCTGACTCCATACCCAGTTGACCATCGGATCGCCGGGAATCCCTTCCCGCAAAATGTTTTCTCCGATCTGTCTTGCTTCTTTCAGTTTCAGCGGATCATATTTTTCGATCTGTTCCTGCTGGCTGAACTTGAATTTTTTCCATACCTCTGCATAACGTTTCATTTCCTTTTCAGGAATGGACGATGCCGGAGAGAAATAGAAAAAAGCCGCCTGTGCCGTCAGATAGACACGGGTCTCCGGCATTGTTTTCACCATTGTATTGAGCCGGTCAAGGAAAACAGAACGCAAATCCATGATCTTTTTGCATTTTTCATTCAGATGTCCGATTTCACCGGCAAGCATCCAGCGGTTTTCCGGAAGCGAAAGCCAAAGTCCGGTTTCCTCCACAGTCCGGAAAAAAGCGGCAAGCACGATACATTCCGGCTGAAACGACAAACTCGATATGATGTCGCTGGAATAAAGATTCGTGGACAATACCGAGGACTGCTGCATAATTTCATAGAAATAACGGATTCCGAACATCCGGTCATAAATGCCATCAGGTGTTTTCCGGCTGGATTTCGGAATGCTGCGTTGCAGACATTCAAAACGGAATGCCTCTTTCAAGGTCTTTTCAGCAGTGAAACGTTCTGCATATTCCGGAATAGCCTGATCATCTGTCCAGCCCGCCCGCCGCAGTTTATTGAGCAGGAATCTCAGATTTTCCGCATTGCAGAGAATCGCATTCTGACGGCGGACAATCCGATCCCGTTTTGCCATGATCCGGGAACTTATCATACATTCATCCGGAGAGACAAACGATATATTCTTTTTGATTTCGTCTAGTCGTAAAGCGATGAGTGCAGTCTGATTTGCAGCCACTTCACGCTGATTGATTTCCAGCTGTTTCAACGCTTCGGAAATATCCTGCGCCCAGATTCGGACACAGCCGGAAGAAACTGTCCGGAGATGTTCTATTTCCACAATCAACGGTTTGAATTCGGTCTTCTCATCTTGCAAACGATCAAGGATCTCTGATATTTTTTCAGAATAAACACAGCTTCTTTCCAATTCCGCAAGATGTGTTTCAATGTCGCGAAGAAGCGGAAAGAGCCATTCAGGTTCCTTACCTGACACGGTTTTCTGTTCCTCTTTCAAACGCAGAAATATCTTTCGCAATTGTCTGGGCTCCGTATCCACGGAAGAAAGAGCCGCTTGAATGCGGAACTGCAAATCCAGCAGAAATTTCGCATGGCGCACCAAAGCCATCCGGGCATCGACGGTCGCATCCTCCCAGTTCCATGCAAAGCGGTTGTCTATTTCAAGACGGCCAGAACATTCGGCGGCATCGTTCCATTCGGAGTTGCTCAAATGATTTTTGAATTCCTCCCAGGCGGCAAAAGTCTTTCTGTACCGTGGAAGGCTTTTCAGATGTTCCTGCTGATGTTTTTCGTATCTCTGAAAATCGCGGGATTCAGACATCTGATTGAGAACTTTCTCTGCCTCATTGAAATCCGCCCGGCGGATATAAAATTCCGCAACAGCCAGAACCTGAGACGCCTGCTGGGTTGAGATATAGAAAATCCAGAAAAACAGCAATATGACTGCAACAGTGATTCCCATAATCAGTATTTTCCTGCCAATCTGCGAACGGGTGTGCGGCACATTGCGATCCAGAAAAAGCAAATCAAAAAATGCAATTGAAATCTCATCGGAATCCATCAGCATGCGCTCCTGCCGTCCGAGTTTTGTCCCATTGACAAATGTCCCGTTGCTGCTGTTGAGGTCGCGAATCCAGGATTCCCCGTTTTCCGTAATGCGGATTTCCGCATGGAATCGAGAAACAACATTATCTTTGATGACAATATCATTGGCTGGGGCGGAACCGATCCGGATCAGAGCTTTGTCGAGACGTACCAGTTCTCCTTCATGCGGACCGTTTCGAAATTCCAGCCGGTGTATATCCTCCGGCAAGGCATCGCGGCTTTCCGAAGCCGACACAAACAGCTCGCAATCTCCGATTGAAACCCTATCACCCGGTTTCAGTATGGAACCGGCAGTCTCTCTGCCATGGATATAAATACGGTTTTTACCGCTGGCATGAATTCTGATGTTTTTCGCATCAAGGTGCAATTCCGCCTGATAATCAGCGGCGACACGATCCTGTTCCGGAATAATCCAGTCATTGTCTGCGGCGCGCCCTATCTTCACTGTCTTGTTCAATGAATCGGTTTTCGCGCAAACAAGCAATCTGTCGCGACAACGGAATTCAAGAAGAAATACATAAGAACGTTTTACTTTCTTTTCCCCTTGTTCCGCTTTTCTTTTGTTTCCTGCAAACAGTTTAATCATCTTCCAGCGTCCATATGTTTTTCATGATTTTCACGTGCCGGTGGTCATCCGGCGAAGGAAACCGGCGGAGACATTCATCAATGATCCGGCTCATTTCTTCCATATTGCCGGATGCTTTGCAAGTTTGATAAGCCAGACAGTTGCGCGAATACCATACCTGCTGTTTATCGCGGAACTCCAGCCAAAGCGGCAAGACAGCCGAAATAAGAACCTGGTCCTGTGTTTCATATGCACGTATCATCAATGTACGGAGCATCAGATCCAGATCCGCCCATACGGCAATCGCAATATTTTTACGCAATTCCAACGAAACCCGCTGCAAAAGATGGGTTGAACTTTCTTTCATTTGAATTTCCGGGATTTCCATATACCGGCTTACCATGACCGGCGCAACAACAAATGCTCCGAACCGTTGCAGAACCCGGTCAGACCGCCAGAAATGATTTGCGGGAACCTCCCGGAGCAGAACCAGTTCCTTATCATAATAGCGCATATAGCTGGCGTATCCCTGCCAGCGAATCTTTTTATCCTGCCGTGTATATTTAATCCGATAATACGGAATTCCATTTTCCAGCGGACGGTAAAAATCCTGTCTCGGTTCATCTAGAAAAGCAAAGCCGTTCTGTTCGGAGACTTTTTTCCGCCACTGCTCGAAACTCTCTTTACGCCGAATGTGGAATCCGTCCGGCAATGTGTTTACAGTGAACACAAGATGAAACGGAACATCCAGATTTTTGCCAAGCGCAGTCAGGATTTCACAGTTGTTCTGATCCGTTTTCACAATCGTTGCCGGACAACGGGGATAATAGACAAGACACTTTCCTCCGGGTTCGATTTCCGTCCGGAATTCACCGTCATTGTATTTCCCCGATACTTCACCGGGCCATGTTATCGGATTTTCCTGTTGCAGTTCCGTATAAAAGAAGGCTCCGGCGATGATGAACAGAAACAGAAAGAAACCTGTAATCAGCACAGTTCTGCGGCGCCGCTTTTCATTGAGACTGTATTTGCGCAGATCCGCCAGTTCCGCCGCCGATGCGTAACGCGTACAGTCTCCATCCTCCGGTTTTTCATGAGTGCCGTCTTCGGTAATCTCCTCTGTGGCGTCTTCCGAAACATCTGGAACAGAGGAAGTATTGAGCCTTACTGCTTTTTCATCGCTTTCCAAAATAAAAGTCAGTTCTTTGCCGATGCGCACGTCATCGCCCGGAGTCAGCAGCTGATCTTTCCCGCCGGAAAGCTTCTTGCCGTTAACCCAGGCGCCCTCATTTCCTTCGGAATGCAGAAGGACACTATTTTTTTGCGGCAAAAGCGAGATATGTTCCATGGCTATATCGGAACCGCCGGGACGAATATCCGCATTGCGGGCACGTCCGATCAGAATTCCAGAATCCGGAATCGAAAAAATCCTCCCCGCCAATTCTCCGGAAATAAATTTTATCCGGTATCCAGATGATGTGTTACTCATGATTATCTCCTCAGAACAATGGGACTCCAGCTTCTTTCATCTTGAGAAAAACCGGGGTCAAAATCGTAATAAACACAGCAGGCAGAATGAACAGAGCCATAGGCAGAAGCATCAGCGACGGCGCCCGCTGCGCTTTGGTTTCCGCAAGCGCAAAACGGGCTTTCCGCATCTCATCCCCCTGAATTTCCATTGTTTCGGTCAGCGGAGCCCCCAGTTCAGTTCCCAGGGCAACTGCTGAAGCAAAAGATGTAAATTCCTTGATTTTAATACGTTCCGCCATATTTTGAAGGGCAGTGGTCCGGATAACCCCCAGTTCCATTTCCCGAAGCATCCGGGAGTATTCATCAACCAGCGGACTGCGTATGCCGAGATTGACATAAAAACGGATGGCTGCCGAAAAATCAAGACCGCCGCGCATGGCGGAAGCAATCAAATCAATGGAATAGGGAATTGCCCGCAGTATCTGCATCTGCCGTTCCTGTGCCAGATTCCCGACGAGTATGCCCGGCAGACTTCCACCCACGAATGCGGCGATCAATCCCGCAATGGGAATGGAAATCCGGTTTTCTTCATCAACTGACATGCCTGTTATTCCGGCAGCAAGCAGAGCGGAAAAGATAAACAGGAACATCTGCATACAATAAAATGTTCCCGGAGAGATTCTCAGACCGGCAAAATCCAGTTTCTGCTGAACAGACCGGGTATGCTCCGGAAACAGCTTCCGAAAAAGAGTTCCGAATCCGAGAAGCTCAAAAAAAACCGCCGGAGGACGGCTGAATTGAAGCAGTGGCGGCAAAGATTTTTCCTCTTTCACTTTCTTTTTTCTTTTATCGTCGCTGAGAACGGTAAAGAACAAAGTCGGAAGAACAACCGCCATGAAAATCATAGCATAAAGAATGATCTGTTTCATAATTTCACACCTCAATATTTACAATGCTGCGAATCACAAAATAACCGATCACTTCAAGCGTCAGCATGATCCCGATGGCACACCATCCGATTGCCGTCTGCACCATGGGAAGCATCAAATCGTTATTAATGAAAAACAGGAGCAGGAACGCCAGCAGCGGAGCCAATGCCATAGCGAGAGCTTCGAACCGTCCCTGCGCCGTCAATGCCTGAAGTTTCTGCTGAAATTCCGTACGTCCCCGGATCATCTGAGTGATTTTCGCCAGGACATCCGCCATACTGCCGCCCGACTGTGTTGTCAGACGGATCGAAATAATCAGCAACTGGAGATCTTCACACGGAATCCGGTCATACATACGCTGCAAAGCAGCCGACAGTTCAAGTCCGAGACGGTACTCCCGAAGCACAATCGTCAGTTCCTCTTTCATTGGTCCTTCACAGCGTCTGGAAAAGACTTCCAAAGCCTGCGGCAGCGCCTGTCCTGCCCGCAGTCCGCTGGTCAGCCCCAAAGCAAGATCAAGAATACTGTTCCGGAATAAATCTGCACGTTTCCGCGCTTTGGCTGCAAAATACAGCCACGGCGAAATCATGCCCAGTGTAAAAAATACCGCGGCGGCAGGCACAATAATCAAAGGTTCATAAACCTGACAGAATATCAGAACCGCAATCAATATGCCGGAAAGCAGAATTCCCAATGAAAGCTGAATCTGCTGAAGCGTTGTCCGCCGGACAAAATAATAAATATTGTTTGCAACGCCCTCCGAACGGTCTTCTTTGATTTTACGATCCGCATGTTCCATGCTGAATGACTGTATCAGGGAAATGAGAATATAAACGAACAGAACCACTGCGACAAGCACCAACAGATAAATTCCGTAACGCTGTAAAATGGAAATACTGTTCATTCCGTTTTTCCTTTCTTATCCTTCCGGAACAAAGACCGACATATCCAATTCCAAGTCCCCCGACTGGCGCAGTTCATCAATGAACCGGGGAATGTTTCCGGTTGCGGTATAATGTCCAATCACATGAAATTTTTCATCAAACCCTTCCTGTTCAAATGTGAAAATATCCTGGAGAAGAATCGTATTTCCTTCTCGTCCAGTCACTTCAGAAATTTTCACGATCTTACGGGATCCGTCTGCTAAACGAGTTTGCTGAACAATCAGATGAATTGCAGAGGCAATCTGTTCACGAATTGCGGCAGACGGCAGTTCAAAGCCAGCCATCATCACCATGTTTTCCAAACGTGAAAGCGCATCGCGTGGATTGTTCGCGTGGCAAGTGGTCATGGACCCGTCATGTCCGGTATTCATGGCCTGAAGCATGTCCAAAGCTTCTGCACCGCGGCATTCCCCAACGATAATCCGGTCGGGACGCATTCTCAGTGTATTGATGACCAAATCGCGGATGGTAACGCGTCCCTGTCCTTCCACGTTCGCCGGACGGGCTTCTAGGCGGCAGAGATTTTCATGGCTCAGTTTCAACTCCGCAGAATCTTCGACGGTAATAATGCGTTCTTTTTCCGGAATGAACTGGGAAAGAATATTCAGCAATGTCGTCTTGCCGGAACCTGTGCCACCGGAAACCAGAATATTGCGTCTCGCGCGTACCGCTTCCCGCAGAAACAAAGCCATCGGATGCGTCAGGCTTCCGAATTTCACCAAATCTTCATCTGTCAGTTTTTTAGAGGCAAATTTGCGGATTGTAACCAAGGAGCCATCCAGCGCCAACGGCGGAATCACAGCATTCACACGGGAACCGTCCTCCAAACGTGCATCCACCATAGGTGATGCTGCATCAATATGACGTCCCAGCGGTTCCACAATACGCTGAATGATTGACTGTAAATGACTTTCACTGTTGAATTTTGCAGCCGTGCGGTAGAGCAGACCTTTGCTTTCCACAAAAATATTATCCGGACCATTGATCATGATTTCCGAAATGGAGGCATCCCGCAACAATGGAGAAAGCGGTCCTAGTCCGATCAGATCGTCTAGAAGAATCTGCTGGAACTGTGCCAAATTGACCGAAGCCGGAATTTCATGTCGGATCTCACGGAGGATTTGTTCCACGGCTTCTTCCACTTTCGGACGCATTTCACGAGTTGTCATTTCCTGAGACGTTGAATTCACCATATTCAACAATTCCAGCACGCGATTCTGTACCCACCGCGCCAGCTGAATCATATTTTCGCTGTAAAGAGCCTGAAGCGAAGCCTGCTCACTATAAATAGGAAGTTTGTGACCTTGCGGCAGCCTCTGGGGGGGGGGGATTTTTTCAGCCGGGACGGAAAAGGAACGGACTTCCTCCGAATATTCAAACAGCAAGTCCGTTTCTCCTACCTGGATATGATCGCCCGGTAAAAGCCTGACCCGACCGGAAATCACTTCGCCGTTGACTTTTGTTCCAGTGCGACTGTCTAGGTCTTCTATGTAAACCCCGTCTGATACAGAGAAAAGTTCTGCATGGCGCCGCGAAACCTTTTTATCCGCAAGCGTGATACTAGCAAATTCGGAACGACCGATAACCAGCGGAGTATTTCCATCCAGAACAATATTTTTCTGTTCGCTGCCGTTTATTGTGATCTTCAGATGCGTCATAAGGATTACCACGTAAACATTTTAAGAAACCAGTTGCTTTTTTCGCGTTCCCGAACTTTCCGGCCTTTGTCCCGAACTGAATCTGAGACCTGTTTTTCCACACCAGCAGTTTCCGATGACGGAATTTCAGTCATCTGCGGCAGCTGATTTGTCAGCTGGGGGCAGACCAGAATCAACATCTGCATTTCCTCTCCCTGTTTTTCCTCAGATGCCATAAACCAGTTAACAACAGGGACATGTCGAAGAAACGCATATCCGTTCGGACCGCTATTGGAATAGGAAAGTTCTTTCTGACCGGCAATGACCGCCGTTTTATCCAGCGGGCACAAAATCTCTATTTTGGTTTTGGTTGAACGCTGGAAATAATCTTCTTCCTGCTTCACCGGGGCAAGACTTTTTTCCAGTTCCAATTCCAACCGAACCATATTGGCACGGACTAGACCGCCCCTTGCTTTCAATTTCAAGCCAAAATCAATAGGTTTCAACTCTGCCACATCCTGTCCGTAAATTTTTACGTTGAGAGTCCCCCCATTTTCATAAGTTGCATAATTTCCGCTGTTGTTCGTGATCGTAAGATGTCCGGCATCGCGGAAATCAGAAATCCCGTTGCTTCCGAAAAACAGCAGCGAACCTTTCAGCGTAGTGTTGAACATGGAATAAAGTCCTTGACCGCGGGAAGCATTGGCAATCCCTTCCGGCGCACCTCCCGCTAGGGCACGAAACCATGCGATGAGATTCCAAGACAGAACCGTTCCATCCGCTGACGAATTACCCAAACGTTCCAGCTGAGTCCTTGTCACTCCAACAAACACAATTCCAACATCCAGCTGAGTATCTGCAATGAAAAGAGCTGTCTCTGCATGCAGAACATTGCCATTCCATTCGGGGGAAAGCCATTTTTGCGAAGCTAAAATCTGCTTGACTGCTACAATATCGCTTTCACACAACAGATACCCGGATACCGTTAACACACCGTTGCTTATTTGAAAACTGAGTTGCCCCGGACAATCGGGCGAAGTTTTGTCAACCACTTTATAACCTGCGGCGGCAAATATTTTTTTTAATTCCTCAAACAACGCTGGACCGGGACGGAACACCACATAATTGCGGCAGTTTTTTTCATAACGCCGGATCACACGGCGGAAATATTCCCAATGTTCGATCCGGGTGATCTCTCCCCGGAGAGCAAGGATATTATCCGAAAATTCGATGGTAACTTCGGACAAAACACTCAATTCACGGCTCAATTCACGGTAAACCGGCATGATAGCACTGGAAACTGCAACATGAAAATTTTTATCCATGCCTTGTGCAGAAATCGTGATCAGTGAATCGCCGGGAGATACACCTTCCAGTTCAAAGGTTCGTCCGTTGACATTGTTGATTCGAACATTGCCTGTGCTGGATTTATACTGTTCAATAGGGAACGGAACCTCAAATTTCCGGATTTCACCGGTCGAAATAGAAATACTTTCCGGCGGCAACGAAACCCGTATTCCGGTTGCAGGCAGTGCTTCCTCGGCAGATAAAACCTCGAGAAAAACAAACAGAAAGAAAATCAAATATTTCATGCTACACCTTACCGATGATCTTTATTGGGGACTTCCGGCAGTTCTGCGGGAGCAAGCCCCTGACGTATTTTTGCAAACGTTCCGGCATTGACCACACCGCCTTCTTTCCGGTTCAGGGCAACGGAATCATTGCGTTTTCGTAGAACCGGATAAAGCTCTGATTCCCGCTGTGCAGCAATCAGGATCATCGCCTGTTGCGGCGGCAATGAAACAAAAACCGTTCCGGATGAACTTCCCCCTTCGCGGAAAGAGCCACGCTCATTGGCTATTCCTATCACACGAACGCAGGGCAACAAAACCGAGGTTTCACGTGATTCCGCAATCTTCACCGCAGAACCGTCGCTCACCGCCATGTTCTTGTCTATGGCGACATCTTTCGCCACATAGGTAGATATGATGGCAATTTCATCATCCGGCATAAGCATTTTGACCAGAGCTGGATCCGTAAATGTAACGGGGATTGTCCATTCTCCCTGACGGGTACAGTCTCCCAAAGTTGTCTGAATACGGATATCGGTCATGCGAATGAAATCATCTTGCGCGACTGCATGAGGAAGTTTCTGACCGTATGCCAGCCCCACATTTTCCCAAAGCAACACATTTTTAGGAACCGCCGACTGTGGAATATCCTTGTATGTCAGCGTTCCATGCGTCAATTCGTCATACGCGTCCAAATCCCGTGCAGCAACCACAACGGATATCCTGGGCTCAGTGTCAGTCTTTTCTTTTTCAAACAGCAGTTTGCTGACAACATAAACCGCAGCTAACCCCAAAACAACAGATACAATCAACGGAATGATATTTTTCATTTTTTAGCCTTCCCAACGAGTCAATGCCCCATAATTTATAATGTACAGTACAAATACACGTTTTGTCAAGACGGCTGTTTTACTGGCAGCTATATTTTTGAAAAAAATAGTTGCTCCATAGATGCTTTAAAAATTGTTATTGTCCTAAATTTTGTGAAACATGGTTGTAATTTCTACACTGACAGCAACGTTGCCGATAATTTCCATACATTTTGTCGCCTCTTCTGCAGTTTGTGAAAAACTCGCCTCAAATGATGATTTTGATATTGTTGTTAGGCAGATTGAAAATCTTGAGAAGCATGAACTCAAGATCTCTGTATCCATACGCTTGGCGAAGCATAGTTCTTACCTTGTTATTGAAACCTTCCATAGAGGCATTGGTCATGTTCCGAAATGCCAGAACCCCAGAATTCCGTCCCCAATGTTGTAATATGGTCTTTGCCATTTTGTACAGTTGATCGGATTGGATTTTCTATGTGGCCTTTACCCATAGAAGCAATGCATCTTCTGCCTGAGAAACGTTTTGAGCGACAGAGTAAATACTTCGCAAAGCTTCTTTCATCATGTGAACATCAGCCAACTCCTGAAAGGTTTGCTTGATTTTTGCCAGATATGCACTTGCTTCTGAACTCAAATTCTCTTCATTTCGCAATAATGTGAAGCGTTGATTTTTCAAAATGGCACGCTCTGCCGTATCCAATTTTGCAGTAATTCTTCTCCTGACGAGATCCAGTTTTTCATTCATCAGTTTGATAACGTGAAAATGGTTGAAAACGATCTGTGCAGGCGGAAGGTTTTCTTTTACCCAGCTGATAAAAGCCTTCCCCCATATCCATTGCAACAACTTCAGTTTTTTCTTTTGACTTTCGCAGACGAAGTAGAAAATCTTTGAATGTGTTGCCATCTTTTCCCTGATCAACGTGAAGAACTGAACCGGAATCAAGATCACGAACGATCGTCCAGTAGTACGGCTTTCCAACCTCCGTATGACCGATGGTGATTTCATCAATTCCAATGTACTTGACATGCTTGAGTTTGATCTGTTTGAACTTGCGTTTCAGGTAACGTTTTTCACAGGCTTTGACGATGCGCCAGTCAAGATGAAAATACTTGCTGATCGCGCGAATGGTCATTTCCGGACGAAGTTCGATGATCGTTCGCTCCAACGCCTTGGTAATTCTGGCTTTGGGATGGGGCAAAAACAGCAGTACTTCCACAGAGAGAGCTCGACAACGTGGACAATAAATACGGTGTAGTTCCACCTCAAAATAAACTTCCATGCTTTCATAGGGTAACCCCAGAATACGTCTTGTCCGGTAGTGATGCGCAAAGACAGAGCAATGAAAACATTTGGGACAGCGAAATTCTTTCCGTTTCAGACGCTGAATCATTTTCCCTTCGGAATAATGAAAAGAATGATGTTGAAATCCAATGATTCCCAGTGTATGGCAGCAAGACTGGTCGACCTTGTGTTTCTCCATGTTTGGTATGCAAACTGAGACATGGAGCCAGACGTGTCCTTCTATGTTAGGTTTTGTCAAGTCGTTTTGTGGTATTTCTGACTTTTTCTTAAAAATTCTTCCTTTCCAAAGCAAATTCCCCCTTCCCCATGCACTCATGAGCTGTAAAGCAATCTACTTTT
>NZ_VUNS01000046.1 GCF_009695545.1 Victivallis lenta
CGCTTTTTAGGACAGCTGATTTACAACAAAGGGGGGCTACTTTTGAGAATTGGTGTGAAATAGATGAAAATGAGGGGGCGTAATCAGAAAATTACGCCATTTTGAAAATTGTTAGGACAGGTGTGATTTTTTCATATTTTATCAGCAGTACTCTGGAGTTAACTTCAGAGATGTCTGCTTATTTAAATCGCATTGATGTTTATTCTGTATTAGGAGAGGAACAATTGATTTATCAAGGGGATATCTTAACAGAAAAAAATGCTGAAAAGATATTCCCCATTATAATGAAAGCAGATACGATTTCTGAAAATGCAGTCCAAGAACTCCAAAAAGCTAGTTCATTTAGATGGAGAACATTTGGTCTGGGAGTCTTGCCTGCCAAAAGGATTGAAACCCTACTACTCAGAAATAATTTCTCACTATCTCGAGAGAATTATACTGAACTAAAAGCAAAGTTGCCGAATAGCCAAATCAGACTTGTGGAACAAAATGCCTCAAGTTTTTTATCCGTGTATCCCTCATTGCCTATTGAGAAAAATGACTGGAGTTTGATACTGAAATCTCGATTGAAAGATGAAATAAAAGAAGAGATCATTAAACGTGAATACGAGCAATTATTGCCTATTCATTCGTGCATTGTAGCAATACGCCCTATTGTGGAAAATTCCTATCGAAAGCATTGGCATGTCGATATAATAGTGGCTTGTCTTCCTTTTATGACAAATGACATTGCATTAAAAATAGGCCTTTTTCATTTAAGAACAAGAAATTTTGACAAGTCAGAAAGCAGAAAAATTATTAAATCTTTACCGCTGCCATATTGTAAATTGGCTCAACCGAGTGCGAAACCTTGCTTGCCCAATGATTCTTGCTCAAAATTTTTACTAAAATATATTGAAGATTGGGATATTATAAGCACTGTAAATGATACAGATAAGAAGACAATAAAAGTAACGATGAGAACAAAAAAGCAGTTTGATTTGTTAAAGTAAAGATAATAAAAATATTTCAGAGGAATGGCACCTCCTGCAAGAAGTAATTCTTGTGCAAAATTTGTGCAAAATAACCTTGAAATGTTATGGCGAATCATCTATATTTACAATAAATCACAGGGATGCTGTTTGAGCTCGCTTTGATGGATTTGTTGCGGGATTGTTCAGGCTCATAACCTGAAGGTCAATGGTTCGATTCCATTCCCCGCTACCATTTTTTCAGCTCAGAAATGCCGAGAGAGCAACTGAAAAATGGCAAAGTCACAGGGGCGGCACTTTTCTTCATTATCCACCGGATACAAAACGCCATCCTGTTCGATGTGCAGATCTATTCCCGCCTAGTCGAACTCCCGACAGAAACAGAATGTCGGACGCTTTCTCGAATTCCAATCGCTTTTCAGGATTTCCGCGGAATACATGTTTCAATAAGCTGATGTTTTTCAGAAAGCCGTTTTGCTAGTTCAGACAACCGGCAGACTTGCCGAACAGTACATTCCGCTCTTATCGAAAAGCTCTTTGGGATTACGGTGAATGTGTTCGCCGCTGACCCGGGAGTGCAAACTGATTCCTGCGGCAGGCTTGCAGTTCACCTCAGTCAGGAATGAATTTGCCTGAGAGGCTTTTGATTGTCCGGATGAAGCTGAATGCCTGGAATGATGTTGAGATTTTTCTTCAAATCAATGGGCAAGGCTCGAACCGGAGATATATCGCATGGGATTGCGCCAATCATTGCAGGAATAAATGCCGGAGTGAATGGCGTGTTGCATTTCTTCCAACAGTTTGCGCATCATTTGCGTATGGTCACGCATCATGGAATCAAGTTGTAACGAGCTTCCCTCCATAAATTTTATGCGATCAACGGTTAGGATCCGATAATCCTTTCCGGGAAGATATCCCCGGTCAAACATTGTTCCGATCAATCTGGAGGAGAGGAGCCGGGTTGAGGTGAAGTAGAGCTTTCCCGGCATCAGCTCGTTTTCAAATCCGATTTCCTCTGTTCCGAATGCTTTGCGGTAGGGCAGGAGAATATCTTTTTCAACTGTAACCTGAAATTGCCTGCAGCCGGAATGAAAACCGAGATATTTCAAACGGTTCTGCTCCGATTCCTGAAAACCGAGATAAGTTACAGGCATATTTTGACCGGCAAGAATTTTTGCCGCCAGCATGCAGGAGTGGAAGTGATCAATTCCGACAGCCGGAAAGATTCCGGGCAACGGCGAATAGTCCCAGAAAATCAGCGGAATTCCCTGTATTTTCAATTCAATAAATGCCGGAAGCAGCTCCCGTACAAAGTGGGGATAGCAGAAGATACCCTCAAACTCCTCATGAATCAATTGCAGAATCAATTCATTCTGTTTTGATGACTCTTCCGGCATATTGAATATTGTGATGTTCTGCGCATATTCCGGCGCGAGATTGAAAAGCAGCCCTACATAGAAGTCCTCGGAAGCGCAATTGGATTCATTCCGCTCCCAGCACAATGCGATTTTGTAGAGCTTTTCCGCGGCAGGTTTCCCCTGGCGCACAAAATAGCCATTGCCGCGAAAGCATTCAAGCAGGCCGCTTTCGACCAGCTGCTGAAGCTTCTTGTGAATCTGACTTTGGGGAACGTGGAATTCCGCTGCCAGCTTCCGTTCGCTTGGAAGACGCTTTCCAGCGGGATAATGTCCCTGTTCAATTTTTTCCTGCAGTATTTCCAGCATAGTATTTCCTGAAAGCAGACTTTCTCGTTCTTTCATATTATATCATTACTCTTCTACTTGTCAATAACTGATACATCAATTTATTTTTTGATTTTTTTATGTGTACCTCTTGACAAAGAAGATATTTTTTGGTATAATTGTTTTAAATACAAAAATCAGTTTTTAATATATAAAATCAATTTCAGGAGGGGAAAGGTGATATGAAACTATCGGTTTTTACAGATGAAACAGGTCTCGACTTGGAAAAAGCGATTCCGCTGATCAGAAAATGGGGATTGAACTATGTGGATCTGCGCAGCAGAATTTTTCAACGCCCGATAGAAAAGCTCACGGACGAACAACTTGCGGATGTGAAAAAACTGCTTGATGCCAATGGCCTGAAGGCAGCCTGCATTCAATCGTCTCTGGGGAAGGTGCATTTGCCTGACAAAGAGCGCCTGAAGGAAGAAAACGAGAAGCTGGATCGAATCATTGCCGCATCGCAAATTCTGGAGTGCAACCTGGTTCGTTCCTTCTTTTTCTGGCAGCCGCCGGACGGGCAGGAGAAAGCCGGAATTGGCGAACTGGCGGTTCGTCCGGATGTACTGGCGCAGGTAATGGAACTTTTTCTGCCTTTTGCGGAAAAAGCCCAAAAGGCCGGATTGCTTTTCGCATTTGAAAATTGCGGCTGTACCAAGGAAGAGTGTTTCAGGATGATTGAGGCGCTGGATGTCCCCGGCTGGGGATTCGCCTGGGACCCGAAAAACAGCTGGATGCATGATAAGGCGGAGCGGGAAAATGATTTGGATGCATATTGCAGAAAAATAGCGGAACGAACCAACTGCGTACATGTGAAATCGACCGGCAGTATCTGGTTTTCCGATAATTTCGATCCGATTCCTTATGAAAAGATATTCAGTGTGCTGGAAGAAGCCGGATTCAACGGGCCGGTCAGTCTGGAAACACATAACTTCAACCCCGATCTCGCCAATGCGGAAGCGTGCGAGCAGGTGCTCGAAGTTGTCCGGAAGGCGTGGCCGTCCGCGGCGGCGGGGGCTCAGCAGGAACGATGTTCATTGACTCCTGCAGCCGCAGTCCGCGATTATGCCGGAAATCCGGTCCGTTTCGGGGTTGTCGGTCTGGGGATGGGTCATAACCGGGCAAGCGAGATGGCCGAAATTCCCGGAATCCGGCTGGTGCAGGTCTGCGATCTGCGGGAAGATCGCCGCAAACGGACTTCGGAAGCGTTGCACGTACCGGCCACGCCGGATTTTTCGGAAATGCTGGGCAATCCGGAGATAGAAGCGGTCATGATAATGAATGAAACCGGCCGCCATGCGGAGCTGGCGCTTCAGGCGCTGAACGCCGGGAAACACGTTTTGCTGACCAAGCCGATGGAGATGAGCCTGAACAGTTGTGATGAAATGATTGCACTTGCGAAAGAGAAGAACCTTCTGCTGGCGCTGGACCACTGCCGCCGTCTGCGTCCTTCGGTACAGTCGCTCAAGGCGGCGCATGAGGCAGGCTTCTTCGGCCGTCCGCTGAGTGCGTCGGTCACGCTCAAGGTGAACAGGACCATGGACTATTTTCGTGAGAACGGCGGCTGGCGCGGCACCCGCGAACTTGACGGCGGCGTGCTCTGCAACCAGACCATCCACCATCTTGATGAACTGCTTTTCATCTTCGGCATGCCGGAGGCGGTCCGTTGCGACACCTGGACGCAGACCCATGAAATCGAGATGGAGGACCTCGGGCTGGCGGTCTGGAAATATGCCGGCGGCATGATCGTCAACATCTGCGCAACCACCAGCTATCCACAGGCGAGCTGGTACTATCAAATGGAGATTCACGGTACCAAAGGTGCATACATTCACCGCGAGGGAGGCGCGGAGAAAAAACCGGAAAGTCTGTATTTCCAGAACAACAACTGGACAAAAACGGCCCCTGATCCCCGCGAATGCGCGTGGCTGAATTCCATGGATAATTTTGCATCCGCATTGCGATGCGGAACCCCGTTGCTGACTACGCCGCAGGAAGGGAGAAATGCGGTCCGCATGATCAATGCCATGTACGAATCAGCATACGAAAAGAACGGCGGCTGGATGCGTATTTGAACAACAACATATTCGGATATATAGATTTACAGGGAGAAAGCTGCAATGTAATTTTGACAGATTTTCCAGAGAAGTTTGGCCGCGTTTATCGTGATGACTATGTCGTTACCATCGCTTATTGCAACGGAAGCAATAGGCATTCTGGCGGGGAAAGGGATCGGAACACCTGATCTTTCAACGGTATTCCGTATCGTGCATCGCGGGGTACGCGGCGAATTTTCCAGTCAACGGCACAAAGCGTTTCCTGCTGTAGCGGAATGCAAAGGGAATTCAATGTCGGCCAAAGGCACTTGGGTGCTTCCGGAGGACAAGATTTCAGTTGAAGTTCGACTTTTCCGCCAAGCTGAGCAAGAGCGCTGATGCAGGGAGTTTTACCTGCAAGCTGGAGGCGCCGTGCCCGGTACCGACTCAAATGCTGATGCTCCAATTCGAACTACCGGAATCAGAGATGGTGGACAAGGAAATCCTGTTTGAAGGCGCAGAACCGGTAACGCTTCCGGAAATCTCTGCAAACTATCGAGTTACCGAAAGGAAACAGGTGCGAAAGCTCTCTCTCCCTTTGCATGATGGCCGGATGGAAATCATCCTGTCACGTCCGATTGACGTCGCGGTAAATGATAACCGCAACATCGGGTTTTGTCCTGTTTTGTACAATATTGAATAATATTTTGCTTTTATTTGATTTATTTCTTGTCTTCATTGTCCTTCTGTTTCATAATATTGTATAATTCTGATCGATAATATCATTATACACGGAGGCTGTAAAATGGCGATGTTACCCCGGCAGCAGGTGGCGGATGCGCTGCTGCATCGCATTTCCACCGGGCAACTCCCTCCCGGCCAACGGCTGCCGACGGAGCTGGCGCTGGCGGCGGAATTCAGCGTGTCGCGCGGAACTGTGCGCAGCGCGCTTCAGGTGCTGGCGGAGCAGGGGGCGGTCGAGCTTCAGCGCGGCGTCGGCTGCTTTGTCCGCTCGACCGCGAAAACGGCGGAGCGGAATCTGATCATGTTTCTGCACCCGCAGACGGACGAACTCACTTCCCGCATGGTCAGTGGCATGGAGAGCCGCGCCTCCGAATTCGGTTGCGAGCTCGGCATCGGCTCGATTTCCGCCGGAGTCGAATCGGCGTGGCAATTCGCCGCCAAATTGAAGTTTGAACGGGTTCGCGGCATCATTTTCATTCCGTATATCCAGCCGAACTATTATGATGTCAACAGCCGGCTGCTCGATCTCTTTGAATTCTGCAATCTGCGTTATGTGGTGATCGATACGCCGATTGCCTGCAACGGCGTCATCCGCGGCGATTTCGTCGGCAATGATGGTTATACCGCGATGCGGCAGGTGGTCCGGGCCCTGATTGAGCGCGGTCACCGGCGGATTGGCAGCATCCGGGTTTTCGCCGGGGTCTATTCGAGCGACCAGCGTTTCCGGGGTATTGTCGACGAGCTGAATGCCGCCGGTTTGCCGGTTTCTCCGGAGCTCCATCGGGTGATCGATGATGTGCCGTTGCCGGAGCAGGGGCGCGCGCAGATCCACGATATTCTCAGGCTCTCTTCGCCGCCGAGCGCGGTGATCGCCAGCCACGATTTGCTGGCGCTCAATGTATTCGACGAGCTGCGTCGGGTGGGGCGCCGGGTGCCGGAGGATCTGTCACTCTTTGGCTTCGATGATCTTTATTTCACGGCTCCGCTGGAAATCTCCACCGTCCGGCAACCGCAGTACGCCATCGGCCGGCGCGCGGTGGAGTTTCTGCTCAATCCCGCCGCCGCCCGCCGTCAGGAGTTCCTGCCGTGCGAAGTCGTGATCCGCAACAGCGTTTCCCCATATTATCTTATCAAGGAGGCATGATTCATGAACCGCAAACACTTCACGCTGATCGAACTATTGGTTGTTATAGCAATCATTGCAATTCTTGCGTCAATGCTGTTGCCGGCATTGAACAAAGCCCGGGACCGAGGCAAGACAATCAGCTGTGTAAATAATTTGAAACAGCAGGGACTGGCCATTGTTCAGTATTGCGACGCCAATGCCGGAATCACGCCGCCTTCCGGAATGCAGGCGGGAGTCATGCAGGATATCTATTGGCATGCGACTCTCTATGCAAATATGATTGGTGCTTCTCCGGTTAAAAATTCTCTGGTATATGACATTGATTGGAGCGGCGGTTCCGGCCTGCTGAAAGTCAAATTATTTAACTGTCCCGGCTGGTTCAAAGATCCTGTGGCTACCGCCCCGCAGGTTTTGCAGCATTACAGCATCAACGTCTATTTTGCCAGCGACCACATCACGCGCACTCTATCGGCAATTTCTCAGCCATCAGGCAGGGCAACCATTTTCGACTATCCCAATCAGAGGAGAGTCGGCCGGCCGCAGTTGAGTTATACTTCCGCCTGGCGTCATGCGGAACGCGGCAACTATCTTTTTGCGGACGGGCACGTCAATACATTAAAGTTTCATGAAGTTCCGGAAGCCGACTCGACAGTGGAATCCCAAAGATTCTGGGGCGAGCAGAACAAGAACAAATAATCATTCTGTACAAACAGTGAGAAAATCTGATAACATGAAAATATCTGGAATCAATACAATAAGTACCCTTCTGCTGTTTTTCCTGTTCTGCCGGCTCTCCGTGTCGGCATCGGCAATCAGGTTCGATGAACACGGCGTTCTTGAATGCGAAACATTCAGTGCCGGAATTGTCCATCGGGATCGCGGCTGGAACTCGACGGAACAGCGGAAACTTTCCGCTGCGGCGGAACGGATCAGCCAGAACAACGGTGAAAAATTTCGTTTCCCGTTCCACGGATTTCAGGCGGAACAGACGGTGACCAGGCTCGGCGACAACAGATATCGGCTCACTTACAGCCTGACTTCTTCCGGCAATATCGAAACCAACTCGATTTATTTTCTCATGGCTCCATTCATTGGGCTTGCGGAGCATAATGAAGTTCGATTGAATGGCCGGGCAATTCCGTTTCCCTTGTCGTATGACCGTAATTTTACCAGACTTCATAACAATATCCGAACTCTGGAGCTGCCGTTGAATCAGGGGTTCCTGCAATGGAAATTCGCCGCACCGATTTCCGTTAAGCTGGAAGATCTCCGTCAATACAACATTCAGGCATTTGACATACGGTTGCTTTTTACGCCATCCGACGGAGCGCTCCGCTCCAGTAAATTCGAGGCGGAAGTGAGCTATACACCTTATCAGGTCAAAGCCGTTGCCTTGAAAGAAAAAAACGGGCAGCAGGATACGAATTTTCGGTACATTCCCTTCTGTCTGGAAGGAGTTAAAAAACTGAATGAAAACAGCAGCCCGCTGAGTTTGAACATTCCCTCCGGAAGCCGAACCCTTTTTCTTCTCCACAGCGCGGATCTGCCATCCGGGGTCAAAGCTGCCGATCTGGAACTGGCAGACAGCAGCGGCAGAAAAACGATCATGCCGATTACAGTTGGCCGGGAAACCGGTTCTCTGAAAACACAGACGCTTCCTGCCAGGGCTTTCTGTTTTGAGGAAGGGATTCCAGATGAATGCGGCTTTTTTTATGTAACGGCTTTTGAACTTCCTGAAGATGTGGAAAGGGCCGGAATCATTGCTGCCGGCAACTATCTTTTCGCAGGAGCCGCCTGTTCCCGGCAAAGAATTCCCCTGCGTTCAGAAAATGGCGATTATATGCTGAAAGCCGGCAAGGACTGGCGCCGGATCGAAAACCGTCTGGATGTCATTCCGGGGTCCGCTCTGGATTTCAGTTCGTTCGCGGTCGATGCTCCTGCGGGGAAATACGGACGCACCATTGTCAGAGACGGCCATTTCCAATTTTCCGATCGCCCCGGCGTTCCTGTTCGTTTTTATGGTGTGAATCTCTGCTTTTCTTCCTGTTTTCCCTCGAAGGAACAGGCTGATATCATCGCTCAACGTCTCGCACGGCAAGGCTTCAACGCGGTACGTTTTCACCATTTCGATCATCTTCTTGTGAAAGATCTCCCCGACAATTACAGTACGGTTGATCCTGAGAAGCTGGACAGAATGGAATATCTGGTCTACGCTCTGAAGAAAGCCGGCATTTACATCACGCTTGACCTGTTTACGATCAGAAGCACCAAGCCGGACGAAGTCTCTGCGTTTCCGGAAGGACTCAACAAGTATGACATTCTCAATTACAAGATTGCGGTACTGCTCTATCCGGAGGTCCGCAATCAATTCAAGACATTCATTAAAACTCTTTTGACTCACAAAAATCCATACACCGGTCAGACCTGGCTGGAAGACCCGGCGTTCAATCACATCAGCGTTCTCAATGAGAATAATCCGCGTCACCTCTATGACCGCTGTATTCCTGCAATCAAGCGTGAGCTGGAAAAACAAACGCAGGAGTATTGCCGTCAAAACAGGATTGAACTGACAGATAAAAATAAGCGTTCCCTCCTGATGAAGGTTCTGATGTCCCGCTATGATGAATACTGGCGGGATATGGTCGGTTTTCTGCGGGATATCGGCGTGAAAAATCCTTTGACGGAACAAAATTTTTGTTCTTATCCCTACTTGCATGAGCAGCGTCGCACTTACGACTATGTGGACAATCACAAATATTGGGATCACCCCAGCTTCGGAGGAAAGCAGTGGGGGCTGCCCATGTTCTTTCTGTCCGAAAGCGCATTGGCGCACCGGGGGCGCCTTCCCAAATGGCTCGGCAATTCCCGGGTATTCGGCAAGCCGTACACGGTTACGGAAATGAATTTCTGTTACCCGAATTCATACAGGGCGGAAGGTGCACTCCTGTATTCCGCCGTCGCCGGATTGCAGGATTGGGATGGAATTTATCATTACGATTATGCGGACGGTATCGGCCGGATGTTTTCGAAGGGCAAACAGCAGTTGCGGATCTTCGACATCTGCAACGATATGGCGCGTCTGATTCCAGCCCGCATCGGAACCGCACTTTTTCTGCGGCGCGATGTTTCTCCGGCAGCGACCGCTTATCCGGTTGCGGTCGACGTTTCTTCGCCGTCGGCGTCTGATGCACGTTTTCCGGAGATTGCGGAAGACCTCATTTTCCGGGGACGAACCGGATCGCTTCTTGTCCGTGACGGCAAACTTCTTGACCCGGTTCCCGAAGGGACCCGGGAGATCTGTAACATGGATTCCGTGTTGAAGTCCGCTCCGGTTCCCTGTTTTGCGCCGGAAAAACGAAAACAGCAGGAACGCATCCTGAGCGACACCGGAGAAATTGAAATCGATTATGCCGGCCAGACCTTCTCGCTGGTTGCCCCGCAAACGGAAGCCGGAATTTTTCCGGCAGGCGCAACCTTTCGGGGCAGACATCTTTCCGCCCGCTCCATAAAGACATTCGGCATAATCGCCGCAATCACGCTGAACGGAAAATCTTTTGCGGACAGCAGCCGGCTTTTGCTGATTCATGCGACGGACTGCAAACAGGAGAACAGTTTGTACGATTCGAGAAAACTGTCCGTTCTCAAACATTACGGAGATCTTCAGCATGTTCTCGCCCGGCACGGCATCTGCGAGATCTCTCTGTCTCTTTCTGAAGGAAACTGGAAAATCTATGCGCTGGACTTTGACGGCAAGCGTCTCGGCGAAGTTCCTTTTAAGCAGGCGGGTGGTCAAATTCATTTTGTCGCGGATACTTTCTACGGTACCGATCGAGTGACATTCGCATATGAATTGATAAAAGAAAAATGAAGTTTGAATCGTTATGTGTGGCCTTATAACAGAAATTCAGCGTTTTTCACTCAACGACGGGCCGGGAATTCGCACCACGATATTCCTGAAAGGATGTAATTTGCATTGCGCATGGTGCCATAATCCGGAAACGGTCAGAGAAGCGAAAGAGCTGATGTTTTACCCTGCAAATTGCATCGGCTGCGGTCATTGCGTTCCGGTCTGCCGTACCGGGGCGCGATCATTTGCGGAAGGTGTGCTGCGTTTCGACCGGTCACTGTGCGTCAACTGCGGCGCGTGCGCAGAAGCCTGTTTCCCCGGCGCGCTGGAAATGGCAGGCAGGAGTGTTTCGGTTGCTGAAGTCATGGATGAGATCGTGCAGGATCGCGCCTATTATGCCGATTCCGGCGGCGGAGTGACTCTCTCCGGCGGCGAGGTGTTCTGCCAGGCTGAATTTGCCTCGGCATTGATTGATGCCTGCCGGGAGCTGGAAATTCCGGTCGCGGCAGAAACCAATCTGAACTGGCATTTCGAGACGGTCCGGCCGATACTGGAGAAACTTGATCTGATCATGTTTGATGTGAAACTCTTCGACAGCTCCGGGCACAAACTCTGGACCGGACTCGGAAATACCGTATTGCTGGAGAACGCCCGGCGACTTGACGAACTGGATATTCCGTTGATCGCCAGGACTCCGCTGATTCCCGGAGCGACCGATTCGGTGGAGAACATCCGGAAGATTGCCGGATTCCTGGCGGATTTCCGCAATCTGCGCTGTTATGAGCTGTTGAATTTCAACCCGCTCGGAGAATCCAAATACCGTGCTCTTGAAATGAAGAATTCCTTTCTCTCAGCACGTCCGCTGAAGCCGGAGGATCTGAACCGCCTGCGTGAAGCGGCGGAATCCGCCGGCAATCTCAAAGTTCAGGTCGGGTAAGACTATGATGATCCAATATATCAACCAATATCCGGAAAACGAAGAATTCGATTATGCGAAACGCCTGCGTCTGCTTCGGGAGCGCAAACTGGCTCAGACCGCCGAAAAGGTAAAGAGGGAGGGAGGACTCAACGAGGACGATTATGGACGGGTCGTCGCTCCGGACTACTTCAAATTCAAGATCGTCCCCAATCATCCGGACGGACATTTTTACGGATACTCCGGCTGGACGGAGAATTTCACCAAATTATTGGCGGAACATCCGCTCTATGTCGATCCGCTCGATGCGTTCGTCGGGCGCGGTTTCTTTTTTCTGATCCGTTTGCGCGGCATGACCGGCGATCCGTCATATCCGTATCCGTGGAATCCGGCGTATCCCTTCGACGAGCTGAAAGCACTCTTTGACCGTTACAACATCATCTGCGGCATCGGGCGCGACCACCACTTCAATCCGGACATCAGGATGGGGCTTGAACTGGGCTGGGGGGGCATCCTCCGCAAGCTTGAACGTCATCGCGCTCAAAATGGTCCCGAAACTTATGAGTTCTATGACAGCGAAATCGCCGTGGTCAAGGCAATCGTCAGCTTTCTGCGCCGGATCTCCTGCCAGTTGGCGGAATTCGCGCTGATTGAACGCAATCCGGCGCTGAAGAAGAATCTCGAAGAAATGGCGGATATCAATTTTCGCATGGCGGACGGAGTCCCCGCAACCATGCGCGAGGCGATTCAGTGGATGTGCCATTTCAGCATGTTCAGCCGCCTCTACAACCGCGGTTCGGCGGGTGGGCAGCTTGATCAGCTGCTGCTGCCGTATTACGAGAACGATCGCCGTGCCGGACGCATCACCGATGAAGAGGCGAAATTTTACCTGGGCTGTCTCTTTTTCAACGACAGCCGCTATTATCAGCTCGGCGGTCCGGATATCGACGGCAATGACACAGTCAATCATCTCTCCTATCTGATCCTGGAAGCGGCGGATGCGGTCAATATAGCCTGCAATCTCACCGTGCGTGTTCACGACAAGACCGATCCGGTTTTCTTGCGCAAAGCGGTGGAGTGCCTCTTCCGCAACAAAATGGGATGGCCGCGCTTCTCCGGAGACAAAGCGCTGGTGGATGGTTTCATGCGGTGCGGATTCCCGCGGGAAGAGGCCATTCGCCGAATCTCGTCAGGATGCCACTGGATGAGCATCCCCGGCAAGGAATACACCCTCAACGACATTGTCAAGATCAATGCCGCCAAGGTGTTTGAAGTCGCATGGGATGAAATGTTCGAATCGGGAGAAAAGAGTCTGGAACGTCTTTGGAACCTCTTCCTCAAACATATGAAGTGTGCGGTTGAGGCGACTGCGGACGGCATCCGGTTTCACCTGAATCACCAGGACCGGAATGAACCTGAGCTGATCCTCAATCTGCTTTCTCACGGACCGATCGAAAAGGGTTGCGATGTCACCAAGGGGGCGACCTACTTCAATCTCTGCATGGATGGCGCTGCGCTTGCCACGGTCGCGGATAGTTTCGCGGCAATCGAACAGCGCATTATTGATGAGAAGCGACTCACTTTCGATGAACTCAATACTGTGATACAATCCAATTTCGAGGGTGTTGAAGGTGAATATATCCGCCGGATGCTCCAACATTCGGAGCGTTACTGTCAGGGGAACTCGCGCGGTGATCGTTGGGCGGTCCGCGTTTCCGGGGAATACTCCGCGTTGGTTCGCAGCCAGAATGAGCGTTATCCGGGACTGAACTTCATTCCCGGCTGGTTCTCGTGGTCGAATACCATCTACTTCGGCCGTCACGTCGGCGCAACTCCGAACGGGCGTCGGGCGAAGGAGGCGATCAGCCACGGTGCCAATCCGCATCCGGGATTCCGACGCGACGGCGCGGTCACTGCGATGTGCAATTCGATCGCCTCAATTCAACCCGGTTACGGCAATACCGCGCCGGTTCAACTCGAACTTGACCCCGGTACGGCAAATTCACCGGAGGCGCTCGACAAACTCGTGAGCATGATCCGGACCCTGTTGAACTCCGGAAATACGCTGCTTAACATCAACATCATCGATGGAGACAAGGTGCTTGCCGCCCATGAAAATCCGGATCTCTTTCCGGATCTGGTCGTGCGCGTGACCGGATTCACCGCCTACTTCTCGATGCTTTCCAAAGATTTCAGACAACTGGTCGTTGACCGGATCATTGACAAAAGGAGTTAAGAAAATGTATCAAGTCGATATGGTGAAAATCAATGCCGCGCAGCAGAAGGAATCCCGCGTGCCGATGCTGCCCGGGGCGATTCCCGGCGCGGAGGTCAGTCTGCTCACGCTCGAAGCGGGCAATGTGTATGCGAAGGAACCGGAAGCAGATAAGGCATTCATCTATTTGACCATCGACGGCAGATTTCGTTTCCATGCCGGCCGGATCGATATTTCAGTTGAAGGCCGCTATGTTTTTATTCCCGGTCCGGATCAGAAGGCGGAATTCCAAGTCCGGACCCGTACCCGGGTACTCGAAATCTGCTGGAAAATTCCTGCCGACAACCGTGACGAGTGGAAGAGCGACGTATGTGGAGCTTTTCCCTATATTCAGGAATACATCACCTCCACCCAGTATCGGGATAAAAACAAGAGCGACAAAACCATCAGCCGTGAAATGGTGCGCCAGCGCATTGTTCCGGGATTCTGCATGGGATCGGTCGAATCCTATGGCTATGACAAGGTTGCGCAGCATCCGCATCCGATGCTCGACCAATTCTTTTTCAGTTTTCCGGAAAACGATGTCGATGTGCTGATTGATGATTTCAAGGTGCCGATGAAAGGGGACACTCTGCTGCATATTCCGCTTGGTTCCAACCACGGTGTCGAAGTGCACGAACCGAACCATATGCACTACATCTGGATCGATTTCTTTCTCGGTCAGGCGGGACTTGACCGGCTTGACAGCAGTCACAGGCATACCGGCCAAATGCGCCGCTTTTGAAGGAGCTGTTCAAGATGAATTCAAAAAAACTTTTCGGCGCCCGGAAATCCCATGACGTGATCGTCGTCGGCGGCGGGGTTGCCGGGGTTGCCGCCGCACTTGCGGCGCGGCGGCTTGGAGCTTCAGTGCTGCTGCTGGAGAAAAGGTGCGAACTCGGCGGTTTGGCGACTGCCGGTCTGGTCAACCTCTTTGTTCCGCTTTGCAACGGGCGCGGCATCCCGATCATGCGGGGGATGGCGGAGGAGTTTCTCCGTTCTTCGGTCAAATTCGGTTTTGATTCGCTCAATGAAGCGTGGAAGGACGGCGTACCGGAAGAAACGACGAATTTGCGTTACGCGACTTTCTTTTCCGCGAAAATTTTCGCGCTTCAGATGGTCGAGATGCTGGCGGCGGAAGGAGTCGATTTCTTCTTCGAAGCCACCGTTGCGGATGTGGAGTTGAAAGGGGGACGCTGTACAGGCGTTTCGGTGTTGTGCGAGGAAGGCATGAATTTCTTTCCCGGCAAGGCGGTTGTCGATGCTTCCGGTTCCTCGTTGGTCTTTCACCGCGCCGGAGCGGAAACCGAGTTGGGAAAGAACTACTTCAGCTATCATGCCCACTCAATCTCTCTTGA
This sequence comes from Victivallis lenta, assembly GCF_009695545.1. Classification (NCBI taxonomy): domain Bacteria; kingdom Pseudomonadati; phylum Lentisphaerota; class Lentisphaeria; order Victivallales; family Victivallaceae; genus Victivallis; species Victivallis lenta. The sequence continues at coordinate 14,995 of NZ_VUNS01000046.1, forward strand.
AGGATGTGCCTGTGCTGTCGAGCGGGGAAATATCCGTTACGCTCTCAACTGGCAGCAGGGCGGTGAAGCAAATCTTTATGGGAAAAATCATCCTGAAGGAATGCGTCTCTTTTACGGCGACACTTCAGAAAATATCACCGATTACCTGGTCGCGAACCAGCTCCGGTTATTGGAAAAACTCAAGGCAACGCCCCGGCTGTCGCGTACACCGGTTGCTTTGCCGTCGATGCCGCAATTGCGGACGATTCGACGGATCATCGGAGAATACACGCTTACGAACGCGGATATCTATCGGCATTTTGACGATTCCGTGACCGCTCTCTGCGACTCGGAGCGGCGTGATTCCCTCTATGAAATTCCGTACCGTTCGCTCTATGATCATCGATTTCCGAATCTGATCGCCGCGGGACGCAACATCGCTTCTGCCGGCTATCTCTGGGATGTGACGCGAGTGATTCCTCCGGCAATCGTCACCGGCCAGGCGGCGGGCACAGCCGCCGCAATGGCAGTTTGCGCCGGCTGTTCGATTCCTGCGCTTCCGGTGGAAAAGCTGCAGCAGGAGCTGGCGCGCCAACAGGTACTGATCCATTTTGAAGATATGTGGATTCCACGGGAAAGGACAGCCGGCGAGTATTCGCCGGCCAGTCAAAGCGATCCCGATCGCCAGAAAGAGTCGGCGCGATGAAACTGGAAACCTGTTATCGCCTCGCTCCGAACCGCGTGTGGCGCACTTATCTGGGCGGCCGGACACTCGACAGGATCGCAGGGGTCAGGAATCCTGAAGATTCCCACTTCCCGGAAGATTGGCTGCTTTCAACGACCGCTGCGCACAATATCGGCCGGGAGAAGTTTCCCGGCGAGGGCATTTCACGGGTCATTACTTCCACCGGAGAGGTCTTTCTGACGGAGCTGGCGGAACGTTTTCCGGAAGAGCTTTTCGGAAGGGCACACCGGGAAAAGTTTGGAAACTCGGCGGGATTTTTATTGAAATACCTGGATTCATCAATCCGGCTTCATATGCAGTGTCATCCGTCGATTCCGTTTGCCAGACGATTTTTGAACTCCCCGTTCGGCAAGACAGAGGGATATTACATCCTTGGAATCCGGCCGGGATGCGAGGGATATCTTTATCTCGGTTTTCAACGCGCACCGGAACCGGAGGCTTTCAAACGTGCCGTTGAAGCACAGGATACTGAAACGATTCTTGCAGGCTTCGACCGCATTCCGGTTAAACCCGGCGAATGCTTCTACGTCCCCGGCGGAATCCCCCATGCAATCGGCGAAGGGATATTCATGGTCGAGCTGATGGAGCCTGCCGATTTTGCGGTACGGATTGAATTCGAGCGCGGGGGATATACTTTGCCTGAAAATGCCCGTTTTATGGGGCGCGATATCGATTTTGCTCTGTCAATGTTCGATTTCACTGCAAGAAACCTCGCCCGGACCCGGAAAGAATTTTTTGTTGAACCACTGGAATTGCCGATCGTGGGAAATGCGGAACGTTTTTCTCTTTTTGATTCCAGAAAAACAAACTGTTTCCGTTTGGAACGAATTCGGGTGAATGGAAATGCCGCAGTCGATCACCATTCATTCCGTGTTCTGATTGTTACCCGGGGAAATGGAACGCTTTCCTGTGAAAACAAAACATTATCATTGCAGCAATATGATAGAGTGCTCATCCCATATTATGTGCAGACAATGCGTTTTTCCGGGAAACTGGAACTTCTTGCAGCAATGCCGCCGTTGAATAAATAAACGAAAGAATCCTCTCTCACGGAAAGAGTTTAAAGACGTTCAATACACCGGTTCGCCGTACGGCTGCGGCGTGGCGGCCGGCGGGATCTTCCGCACATCGCCCGTTTTCTCCGCTTCGCCTTCCGGTCAGTTTTTCTGCCTGGAAGGCGTTTTCGGTTCCGGGAACGTTGTTTCGTTCAGAACCCGTTTGTAGTAGAATTTTGAGGTGTAGATCGCCGCTGCCGGATTGTGGCCCAGTACCCGGTCCTTGACGATGAACGTCACTGCCGGCGCCTTGCTGTGGCGGGTGAAAATCGCGTCGTGCCCGACACACAGGCCGACCAGTACATTCAAATCCGCTCCCCAATCGTTGAGCACCTGGGCCTGAAGCGCCGGATTGCAGCAGGATTCGTTGCAGCCGGGGCAGACTTTCAATTGGTCCGGCAGGCCGATTTCCGTTTTATCGATCGCACCGACCTTGCAGATGACAGTCTTCGTTTCGATTCCGGCTGTCCGTACGATCTTGGCGTAGATCGATGCTTCGTCCAGCAGGCCGATGCAGCTTGCAATGCCGAGCTTCTTCACGCCGAGCTTCATCGCAAAGCGGATCGTTTCCTCCAGCCGGGTCAGACGACCGTAATATTCGCCTTCGATTTCGGCGGCGGCCCGGGCGAGACGCCCGTCAATGCCGTCGCTTTCATACAATCTGCGCGTGAGTTCCACGGCATCTTTGTATTCCTCGGTCAGGCAGAAGGCCGGATATTGCTTTTCACGCCGGTAGCAGTTGCGAACTGCGCACTCCGAGCAGCTCAGGCTGCATTTTTTTTCATCTTCACTCATCGGCTAAGCCTCCATTTTCATAATTCTCAGATTTCCAGCCCAGGCAGTAATGCAACGATCGTGTCGGCCTGAATTGCGGCAGCGATTCCGACCCGGGGCGACGCGGGCGGCAAGGCGGCGGATATCCCGGAAACCAGATCTCCCGCAAGGTAAAGGTTTTTACCGGCTTTTCGCAGACGCATTGCATTGGATCGTCCGAACCCCGCAAGGCCGCCGGCCGCGATCACCGTTTTCCCGATCTGCCGGAGTTCCTCGATCAGAACCATTTTGGCATCGGGAGCGTCGAGTGCCTGCCTTCCGCCACCGATTCCATTCTGCCGTTGAATTGAAATTCCATCATAAAACTCCATGCAGGTACGCAGGCCCAATGTGACGCGAACGCCATCCCGGAGCCCATAACCTATCAGATCAGTATCAGTGCGTCGTCGAGAGCGGCGATGATGTCGTCAACGTGTTCGAGTCCGATGGAAAGGCGAACGAGTTCGGGCGTGAGTCCGGCCTTGCGCTGGTCCTCGTCGGAGAGCTGCGAGTGGGTCGTGCTCGCCGGATGGATGATCAGGCTCTTGGCGTCCCCGACATTGGCGAGAATGCTGAACAGCC
>NZ_VUNS01000047.1 GCF_009695545.1 Victivallis lenta
TTTCGTGGACGCAGTAATACACATCCAGCACCTCGTAATCGGTATAATCCACCTGTCCGGAAATCACACCGGCGGACGATGCCGTCTGCGTCATCTTGTCATTGCTTTCCTTCGGCGGAAACACATAGCCGCATTCAGGACACGCTGTGTATCCGGCGTGGATGAGCGCGAGACATTGCGGACACTTCTTCGCCGGGGCATCACCGCCTTTCCCGGATCCGGGCTCTTTGACCTTGATCATATCGAGCGGACCGTGCCGCAGAATGTTGCCCCCGTAGTCCAGAAAAAGGCACGAACTTTTTCCGGTTTCCGGACTGAGGCGCGTCCCGCGTCCGGCGCACTGAATCAGCAACCCCGGCGAATTCGTCGGGCGGAGCATAACAACGCAATCCGTGTTCGGAGCATCAAAGCCGCAAGTCAAAACGTTGACGTTCGCCAAGAACTTGAGCGGCGGCTTCGGTGTTCCGAAAAGATCCGCCGGGATGAATTTCCCCTTGAACCGGGCGATGATTTCAGCACGTTCGGCAGGCGACGTATCACCGGTCACGATCGCACACTCCTTGCCGGAAAACGCCTGGATTTTTTCCGCAACATGCTTGCAATGATCCACTGAAGCGGTAAAAATCAGCACAGACTTGCGGTCCCGGGTCAGCTCCACAATCTCCCTGCAGGCGGATGTCACCAGCGCATCGTTGTCCATTGCGGCGGCGACCTCGTCGCTGATGAACTCGCCGCCACGGATGTGCAGGTTTGCCAGATTCGCCTCCGCGCGGCCCGCCCGGGAAATCAACGGCGAAAGATATCCCTGCTGAATCATTTCCTTGAGCCCCGTCTCATAGCAGATCTCGTTCAGGATGTTCTCCGGCTTGCAGATGAGCCCGCCCTTGAGGCGGAAGGGCGTTGCCGTCAGCCCGATCACCCGGACGTGTGGGTTGATGACCTTCATATCGGACAGAAAGGTTCGGTACATGCCGTCCCCTTCGCTGCTGATCAGGTGTGCTTCATCCACGATGACAAGGTCAAAGGCATCCAGCTCGCAGGCCTTGTTGTACACGCTTTGAATCCCGGCGACAATGACCTGCTCCGCGGTGTCGCGGCTCTTGAGTCCGGCGGAATAAATGCCGATTTTCAATTCCGGGCAGAGCTTGCGGATCTTGTCGGCATTCTGTTCGAGAAGTTCCTTGACATGAGCAAGGATCAGCACGCGTCCATTCCATTTTTCCACGGAATCCTTTGCGATCTGAGCGAGGACCAGACTTTTTCCAGTACCCGTTGGCAATACAACGCACGGGTTGTTGTCTTTTGTGCGGAGATGCTCGTAAACAGCCTCAACCGCCTCGGACTGATACGGTCGAGGAACGATCATTTCAGCCCTCCGGATTCCGTATGCCCGCCTTGATCAGGTCAAAGGCAAGCTGTGTTTTGATTTGCTCGAGACGTTGTCTGTCAATCTTCAGGATTCTCCGGATCGCGCCGTCTTTGTAGCCGTTCATATAGAGGAAACAGACCAGTCGCCGGGTATCGTCGGTGATGTTCTTCACGAATTCCTGGACGATTTGCCTGCGTCGTCCGCCGTTCTGTCTTCGTTCTTCCATTCTGAAATCCTTATATAAGCCATTCCGTCCGGAGGCATCGGTTCGCGTTTGATGACGGTCAGCTTGCAGATCTGACTGTCGTCATTGTAAAGGCCGGCATGTGTGAAGGTGTCCAGGAGACACTTCAGAGAATTGTCCACATCCCGGCGTCGATTGTCCGGCGGATACAGTTCAATGAACAGCTCCACCGGACTGGCAAATCCCCGTGTATGATCCTGCCGGAAACGTGCAACCACACGCTCCCGGAACTTCCGCCCGTCACGGGAGATCAGCACCCTCGGACCGACATGCCGATAATAATGATTCACGCTGGGCGGCCACGGCAGTTCCAGTTCCAATGTCATTTCCTTGCCCATGGAGGCGCGGAGTTCGCACCGCTCTGCGGAGACGGCGTCGCGGGCTTGGCTGCGGCAACGCCGGAAAGAGACGTTCGCGGACCGTAGCCCTTGATCTCGTTGACGATCTCGTCATCCTGATTCTTTTTGCAGCGCACGGTGATTGTGAGCGGAAGATTGTGCAGTTCCACCGAATCACGCGGCTGAAGCACATTCACCGCTCGGCAGATGGCGGAGAGATCCGCCCGGGCGATCCGGACCGCGTCCGCGTTCGCATTTTCCAGATTCAGCCGCGCCCAGACCTTCCGGTTCTTGTATTCGCCCTCGATGATCTCGAATTCCAGCTGGAGATACTGCCCGTTTCCCGTCCTAGTGGGCTTCATTTCCGATTCTGTGATGACAGCCTGGTATTTCCCGGCCGGAATCGGATCATACCCGGTCGATGGTTCGACTTCGTTCGCGTTGAAATTGATTGTGGACATTTGTGTTTCCTATTGCGTTATGCCATGCAATGGCAGTGATGATTGAATTCTGTGATTTTCGGCGGTTCCGGGGGCAGTTTGCTTACCGCGACAGCCGGAGTGCCGGGACACTGGATGTGCTCATGATACTCAACAGGCGAATACTCATCCCGCACAGCACGGAACGGTTCCCCAACCTGGATCATTCCGCCGCAGACGTCACACACCAGCGGACGATTTGCCGTCCGGATTTTTTCGTGCATATTTCTTCACCTCGAAAACCTTTCTTTCCTTGAATTCCTCCTGTTTGCCCTTATTCCAGTTCGTCACGGGTCGAAAATACCCGCAGACGCGGCTGAAGACCTCGCAGATGGCTCCGCACTTACTCATGATGGTTCTCCTCGATTTTTGTGTATGCCTCAATGAATGCCTGCCACGAGAGCGGAATTTCCGACGGCAGGCCGTAACGGTTCTTCGCGATGCAGGCGGGACTTCCCACCGTGCGGATGATGCGTTCCCCGCCATCCGCGCCGATGGGAGCGGCGATCGCGCGTTCTCCATTGAATCCGGCATTTTCCTTCGTCACCCGGAACTTCTTGTTCGCGAACAGAACGGCGTCGACCCATTCCGAGATCAGGCTCGCAGCGTGCTTGTGAAGACGCGGTGTGTAGCGGTCGTAGGCGGCGTTTTCCGGATCTTCGAACCGTTCGACCTTCGCATGGGCGACCAGAATGACCATCATTCCGCGCTTGTCGCGCAGTTCCTGAAGCAGGCTGATGACCTTGCGCCAGTGAGTCAGCGCATGGGTATATCCCCTGCCGTAGCCGCCGTCGGCTTTTTCAATGGAACGGACACCGAATTCGCGGCAGACCTCGTCGAAGATGAGGCGCTCGAGCCAGTCAACGGAATCCACAACGACGGTCTGGAATTCGTGAGCTTCGTCCCGAAGCGCGGTCAGTTCTGCGATCACCTCGGAAAGCGAATGCGCAAGCGGGAATTTCCGGCAGTCGATTTCGCCGAGTCCGTCCTCGGTCTGGATGAAGATCGCATTTGGTGCTCCGGCTGCATAGCTGCTCTTCCCCACCCCTTCGCTACCGTAAATCATGATTCGCGGCGGCTTGTTTTCCCGCCCGGTTTGAATGTTGTCAAGCATTCCCATAATCTGTTTCCTTCCTGATTTCAATTGTTGTTGCAGATGATCTTAAGGACATCGCCTTCAAGGGCATAAATAGGCTGTTTCAGATCGACCAGGGTTCGGGGGTCGCGATCATCCGCAACTGTTTTGATGATGCTCTGCACCTTGGGCCAGTATTCGATGGAGCCTTTTGCATTGAGAAAGGGCAGCGGATCCTTTTTGATCAGCAGATCACGCAGTTTGATAATAACGGCATCTCCTTTTCTTCCCTCGGGAAGCCCGGAACAGAGAACACGGGCGATATATTTCAGCTTTCCGATCGGTACCGTTTCATAGGCTTTGACGAATTCGGCCAGAACGCCTGCGATCTTCACTCCGGGCTGCGAGGAAAACATTCCCCTGACAGCATCAATGGCGTCTTTGTAGCAGGCATAGAAACGTCTCTCCTCATCCGTTCCGAATTTGATCCCGGTGAGTGCGCGGCAAATTGCCGTGACGTCTTTTTTCAGGTTGGGATCGTTATCCTGATTTTGATGGGGCGAAACGTCATCCTCGATATCCCGCAAATCCACATCAAGATCAAGCATGACGAAAAACGTAACGGTCATGTCCGCAACAATGACAGCTTCCAAACGATGCTGTCCTCCGAAAAGCCGTCCGTTTTTATCGAATTTCAGCGGCATGGTACCGCGTTTGCACTTCCAGTGACCACCTCGCATCAGACGAGCGAGACGTTCCACATTTTTGGGACGGATGTTGCGATTTCCCTCATTGTACAGTTCCAGGATATGTCTGGCAATATCCGGAGTGCAGTCCAACTGAAACATTCTGCTGTAGTGAGTAAGAACAAGGTGGTCGAATTCCTTTGCTGTGGTAACCGTATACATGATTGGGCTCCTTTCCTTATGCGAGCTGATTCAAAATTGTGTCAAGACTGTTCAGAATCACGTCCTTCATGAGCGCGATCTGTTTTTCCGAGTAATGGAGATCGGGATACTGTTCCTTTTCGTTTTTAATCTCTTTTTTCAATGCGGCAATGATGTTTTCCGGAATGTTCTTCATACGGAATTTCATAGCGAGTCGAAGCTGCTCCTCCGGAGAAATCGCGCTCTCCTCCTGCACAGTGTTTTTTCTTGAAGCAGAGCGGATCACCGTGTCGTTGTAGGCCTTGTTGACAGATATATCGCCGTTGCAAAGAGCCTTTTTGGTTTCATCGGAACCTTCTCTTGCAACCTTGCGAAGCCTCTCGGCTTTCCGCAATGATACATTGAGAACTTCAGCCAGTTTTGCCGCGCTTTTTCCGTGCTGAACAGGATGATCTTCGGAATTAGCGCCGTTTGGCGCTAATTTTTTCCGTCCGCGTTCCAGAAGTTTGTCTGCGGCCTCAATATATCTGAGCATATCAGCCGGAGTCATATTCCTCCGTTCAACCTGCTGGCTGACCGCATAGTCAAGGGCGTCCCCCGGGTTGTCAAACTCCCGAAAAATGACCGGGATATCCCGAATCCCCAGAGACAATGCCGCCTGAAGTCTGGTATGGCCGTCAATGACCACTGCATCGGAGCCGCGCTTCCAGACAAGAATCGGATGGGCAGGATCGAATCCGATTTTTTTCATTCTGTCCACAATACGCTGGAGAACCGGCGTCTGGATTGGAAAAATGCTATTGAACGGAGCCTGCGTCAGAAGCATTTCGGGCGGGAGTTGTTCCTGACTTGCATTCACAGCGACACCTCCATTGTGGTAATCCGGAGTTTTCTGCCGAGACGGCTTGTACTTTCGGCAAGCCGTTTATATTGAAGAACAGTGTATTGATCTTCAATTTCCTGTTCGGAAAGTGAGTCCCGTGCGGTATTGGTATGAATCGCATACTCAATTGCGTCGTTCTCGGAATCGAATTCTTTTTCATAGATCCAAACCTGCGGGATTCCCGCTGTCAGAGCCGCCGCAAGACGCAAATGCCCATCAATTACTGTGTTGTTATGTCCTTTCCAGACAACAATCGGGGTACAGTAATCAAATCCATCTTTCTTCATGGACTTGGCAAGAAGTTCAACCACGCGCATGTCAAACGGCATCAGCGTTTTGAACGGTTCCGAGGTTCTGAGGGCGGATGGAGCGATGCTTTTGAACTCAATCATCTGGACTTTTCCTTTCTATTATTTTTTGAACTCAAAGTGTGTCAATGATACGGAGATCTTCATATCCGGTCGGCCAAACTCCGGAGATGCAGCAGGCCCGGAAGCGCTCCAGGGCGCTTTTGTTGGAAAGTTCCGCCAGATCCAGCAGTTCATCCGTCAGTTTCCAGACCCCGGCGGAAAACGGTTCATTTTTTTCCACCGCAATGATGTGGACGGGGAAGTTTTTGCCGGTCACAATCCGGAGAATCGCCCGGTAAAACGCCAGCTGATGAATATAGCCATAGCGACGGCAGTCCGACTCGAACCAGCGGAGACTGTCGCAGGTTTTCAGATCAACAAGTCCGGACTTCATGCCGAACCAATCCATCCGGATCTGGCAGGGAACGGAACAATACTCTGCCCGAACCACACCTTCCGCGATCCCGTCCGCCAGCAGTTTCGACGCGAGCGGGTGCAGCCAGACGCCGCGCTGCAGTTTCAGGAGAAAGCTGAAGTCCTTTCCGGAAATGATTTCGCGCTCCTGAGTCGCCGCCCATTCCGCAAACGCCTTGGTGCTGCGCCCGTAGGATTCGCCGGTCCGGGGATTGATCGGGCCGTCGGTCACAACATATTCGCGGTCAAAGGCGTTCCGTCCCTCCAGAATCAGGCAGTGCGCCGCACGTCCCATGACGAATGCGGAGGATTCGCTTTCCGTGATTTCCCCGGAAACTTTCCTGCGGTAGAGAGCCGGGGATTCCCGGAAGTCGGCCAGGAGGTGGCTCGACATAAATTCTCCGCTGCGACTGCGGGCGTGATATTCGTCCGCCGGTTCATGGATGATGAAGTTGGTGTTCATGAGTGCTGTTCCCTTGTTGTGGATGCGTTGTTCTCTATCGGGGTTACTGCCAGGCAGGGTGTCAAATTGGCCCTTCTTTTTGAAAAATTTTTCAATTATTTTTCCCGCGGATGACGACTCCTGCCTCAAGCAAGGCGGTTTTGATGGACTCGATTCTGAGCCGGACAATCTTCCGGGTGAGAGCCGTTCTTCTGGCAATTTCCGAGACGGAGCATTCGGCACTCAGGAGTCGGCAGATTTTCTGCGACTCGGGGGAAAGGCTGGCGATCACTTCGCGGATGAGAAGAATTTGATCCTGCCGCTTTTTTTCCCCTGTTGTCACGCCCTCCGGCATCCGGACCTGCATCCCGATTTTCCCATAGTCCGGGGCATCGTCCGTGTCCTCCAGCTCGCTGATTTCCTCGATTGAGACTGCGTTGGAGATCATCTTTGTCGATGCGCTATTGTTTTTCCTGACCACACGATAACAGCCGAACTGCATGACATGGTGTGCATACGTGACAAAATCCGCTGCTCCTTCATCGGAAAAGGTCTCTGCCGCACGAATTGCAAGTAGAAGCAAATCCTGAACGGCATCATCCATGTTTCGTTTCTGTATCAGTCCCTGACTGACGAGAGGACCGATGAGTGATTTTGCGATTCGGGTGAGTGTCTGCGCTTCCGCGTCGGTGATAATGTGAGCCATTTTTTGCTCTCCTCCCCGGCCGCTCCAGAGCGGAAGGCGGAGGACTGAAGCGTCCGGCATTGTTTTTCGTTTTTGCCTTCCGCTCCCCAATGGTGCAATTGCACCGGCTCCGGTGCAGAAATGGGTATTGCACCGGGTGCAAAATCACATTATTGTTGATAATGAAAGAGTTAAATTATCGAAAAAATCTCAAAAAAAGGCTGAAAAGCCGGTGCAAAACCCGGTGCAATGCACCGGACCCGTGGTTTTTGCACCGGACTTTGCACCGAAAATCTGGGGGAAAGGGCAAAAAAAGCACCCTGCCGTGATTGACAGAGTGCCGTGGAATCCGCTATGGGATTGGATCAGGTTCGGGAGGGATGGTAGTTGGAAGAGCCGCTGGCATCGTCCCGGTTGACGAAGCGCACCTGATAGCCTTCGTTTTTCACGAATTCAATGGGGTCACCGTCGTTGATGTTCGGGAAGAATTTTCTCAGTGCGGCGCAGATTTCATATTTCCGGTGTTTCCAGAAATCATATTCGCGCGTGTCTCTGGCCGGGAGCGGAAGAACCTTGCCCGGCATGGACAGCAGAGCGAGCAATGCGGTAAACGCCTCGGTGCGGCATCCTTTTTTCTGATTGCACATGCCGAGCTGCATATAATTGATCTGGATCGGAGCCTCCCCCTTGACCCAGATGGAAACATTGTCTCCGTCCTTTTTTCGGATGTGAACATCCGCCCACTTGGTGTCGGGTGCGCACTGGTATTCCGTCAGCGCCGTCTGCTGTCTGGCGGAGCGTATGCCGTTCAGCAGATTCACTGTTTCGCCGTCCGCGGCAAAACTGCCGTCCGGGGCAATGGATACGCAGTCATCCAGCCCCAGGCAGACACACTTCTTCTGCCGCAGCGCGGCGAGCATCGCCTTTGGGACATCCGCAAGTCTGCCGACAAGAAGGATGAAAGTCCGGTCTTCCTTGAGCAGGTTCTCCAGCCGGTGTTCGAAGACCATTGTATTTATATAATAGGAAATATAGACCGGCATCCGGCTTCCCGTTCCGGTCTTCAGACAGCCAAGTTCCCAGAAAAAGGCGTCGTCCAGATCCACACTGGAAAACTCGATGCCAAGGACATCGGCTATCTCCTTGTGGACACGGGCGTAATTCAAACGGAAAATACCGATGTCTTCCGGCGTGACCGGAATTCTGGGCCGGGTGATGTCTAGGGGACAGCATGCCATCAGTCCGGAACTCAGTTCACGGACTTTCCGGTAGTGGCACTCCTCCGGACAGTCGGCGGCATCCGGGCAGAGCAGACGCAAAGCCTCTCCCGGAGCCGGGTTCAGATACTTTGCCCTGAACTGCCCGATGTTGATGCCGGGAAGCAGGACTTTCCAGTCAAACAGCGGCAGCGATCTTGCATTCGTCAGCAAGGAGTTCCACATGAATGGCCTCGTCATTCTGCATTAAAGTGTGGATGACGCCGACCTGTCGCAGCCACTCGTCCACCACCATGCCGAAATCATCGTAATCATATCCCGACCGGTTGGATGCGTCAAGGATAATCGTCCGCTCCGACCGCCCGATTTTCACCAGAAACTTCGCCCGGATGATCCGACCCATGCTCGACAACTTGAAATGATGCCGTTCCATGTCCCGGAACAGATCCCCGTTGTCCGCCTCAAGGATTGCACACATGCCACTGTCGCCGCTGAGGAACGCCTTGATCGACAGCAGGGAGATGCTCTTCACCTCCGCCGCCCCGTGATAGACGAGGATGTTCCGACCGAGTTCCCTGATCTTGTCCAGATCGTTGATGCGCGGAGCGGAAAAGGCATCGTAATCATTGAAGAGGCTCTTGCCGAGCTGCCTGCAGTAGGCATCCTCCATCCACTTGGGACTGGTGGGGATGCCCAACCGCAATTCCCCGGTATCTCTATTGATGCTCAAAGTGTTGTAACTTTCCGGCTGAAAACCGATGGTCTTAGATTTCCTGCCGTTCATGACGATGCCCTGCCGACGGTAGGAGTCGCCATGCCGGACAAGCAGCACGAGTTCGCGGCTGTCGTTCTCCGTCAGGGTCACACGGGCCGTGTTTCCGTAGTTCTTCGACTGGAAAATCAGATTCATTCCCTCTTCGAAGTCGCGGATCTGCGCCGGAGTGATGACCAGATTGCGGATGTCCCGCCGCGTCGCCCGCATCGCAAAGGACTTCTTTTTCAGTGCGGCATAGTCCGTTTCAAGAACGCTGAGTTCTTCGGGGTCATGGAGATACACCAGCAGAGCCATATCCGCCGTGGACATGGTGTCCGTCAGTTCACCGGCATAACTGCTTCTCGAAATAAAAGTCCGCAGGATGTCGTTGAAGCATTCCATGCTGGTGGCTCCGACAAGTGCGAAGCCGTTAAAAAGTTCCTCGTATTCACCGACGAACATCTGATTCGAAAGGATTTCCGCAAGCCTGTCATAATCGAAGGTCTCCTCGGTCGCGCCTTCGATCTGGAACTGCATCCGGTCGAAATAGCCCTTGTAGCGTCCCACCATTTCCAGTAGACGCTGGAACGAGAATTTTCGTAGAACTTCCGGGTTCTTGAATTTTCGTAAATTACTCCCCGCCATTGTTATCTGCCTCCTGTTTGATGATACCCACCATTTTGCCGATAACCCGGAAGGAGTCGTAACGAGTAAGCTCAATGGGTTTGAATTCCGGATTCTCCGCTTCCAGCGCGATGCGGTCGGGACGGTTCACGAGCCGCTTCAGCGTCACTTCATTGTTGACGGACGCCGCCACGATGTCCCCGTCAGCGGCAATAGGCTGGTGACGGATGATGACGATGTCGCCGGTTTTGATGCCAGCGCCGATCATACTGTCGCCCTTCACGCGCAGTGCAAACACATCCCCGTTGTTGGTGAGGGCTTTATCCACGGCAACGGTCTCTTCGCCGCTCCGATCTTCGAACTCCTCCACAGGCACACCTCCGGGGATTTCGCCGAGAAGAGGGATCTGAATCGTGACAAGAGCTTCCGGCTCAACGGTTTTTTTGATCACATAGGGCTTGAGGGCTCCCTTTTCAATGCGTTTCAGGTATCCCTTGCGAACCAGCTCCTGAAAAATATCGTAGATGGTCGGCGTGGCGATTCCGAAAGCATCGGCCACCTGCTGCATCGTCGGCATTTTCCGGTATATCGAGAAAAACCGACAGATCTCCTGCATCACTTCCGCCTGCCGCCTCGTGATATTCTCTTCCTTATGTCTTCCCTGTCCCATAGCGGACTCCTTTTCATACTAACCTGTTTGAAGCATAATATACACTGTCCAGCGATTATTTCAAATCGTATTCGATGGCGAAAAATGGAACTATCCCTCAACCGGTTTTTCGATGTCGGTCTCTAAATGCCTGATTCTGACCTTGCGTTAAAAAATTTTTGATTTTTTTTCAAAAACAAGGGCCAAAATGGACCCCTGGGTGGCAGTAACCCCGATAGAGACACATTGATTCAACAACGAAAGGACGAACATGAGATACGGCAGTATTTGCAGCGGAGTTGAGGCGGCGAGCCTCGCCTGGCGGCATCTGGGCTGGACTCCGGCCTTCTTCTCGGAGGTGGAGCCGTTCCCCGCCGCGGTGCTGATGCAGCGGCTCGGCGCGATGAAACCGCTCCGACCGCTTGATCCGGACGCCGCATCGGATGAAAAAGACCGGAAACAGCGCCTTTCCTGGCAGTCCCTGATAGCGGAAATGCCGGATGGCGGCACGATTCCGAACCTCGGAGATTTTACCCTAATAAAGAAGGATGATTATGACGGACAAATCGAGCTGCTCGTCGGGGGGACGCCTTGCCAGGACCTCTCCATTGCCGGAAAACGGCTGGGATTTGGCGGTAAGCGCAGCGTCCTCGCTCTCGACTTTGTACGACTTTGCTTTGAAACTGGAACGCGCTGGGTGCTGTGGGAAAATGTCCCCGCTGCTCTTTCCAGCCGCCGAGGTGAGGATTTCGGACGATTTGTTTCCCTGCTCTGTGGATGGAATGTCCCGGTCCCTGAAAGCGGATGGAGAAAATGCGGAATCGTCACTCCGGCTCCGGGAGGATTCGGAGTGGCATGGAGAGTACTTGACTCTCAATTTACCCGAGTGGAACAATTTCCGAGGGCAATCCCGCAGCGCCGGAAGCGTCTCTTCCTTGTCGGATATACTGGTCAGTGGAAATATCCCGCAAAGGTACTATTTGACGGTGAAATGTGCGGAGGGGATACTCCGCCGCGCCGCACGAAGAGGCAAAACGCTTCCGCCGGTTCTGAAGGAGGCTCTGCTTCGACAGACTGGTGGGACGGTTCCCAGAAGGCGGGCACACTGACGCGGACGAGCGATCAGCAGTTCATGCCGGACAAGGGGCGTCTCCAATGTGTGATTGAACAGGCCGGAACGGATTTTCTTTGCTATGAAAACCATGCTCCCGATTCCCGTATAAAATCAGTTGAGGTTTCTCAGTCCATTGTTGCCCGCATGGGTACAGGCGGGAACAATCTTCCGCTCCTGCAGGAAGTTCCACGGGAACCGGAAACAGCCATCGGCTTCATTAAAAACGATGCGGGAGGTGATCTGCAGGGATTTTGGGACGAAGTTTTCCCTACGATGCGCACGGAAGTGACTCCCGCGGTAGCTCGTGAAGAATGTTTTCACGTTTCCTTCTGCGATGCGAACGGCAGAAGGAAAGATCGTCCGAACGGCGGTCTTTATGTGACGGAGGCAAAAGCGGGAAAAACAGTTACGGCAGGCGGTCCCGGCGCGGAAACGGTAATTGTCGAACCAATCGCACTTGATGGAGACAAAATGAAGCCCGGTGAACGTTCCGGGGGATCGGGTATGGGGGTTTCTGAAGAAGGTGTGATGTATACGCAGACTGCCGGAGATGTGCATGGAGTCGCCTATATGCCATCCGGAAAACCGACAGTTCGCAAACTGCTTCCCCTTGAATGCGAGCGCTTGATGGGTTTCCCCGACAATCACACGCGAATTCCCTGGAATGGTAAATCCGAGGAGGAATGTCCTGATGCGCCCAGATACAAAGCCTGCGGAAACTCCATGGCAGTAAACTGTATGATGTGGCTCGGAGAACGGATTCAGAAGGTGGAAGAGAAAATCAGCCACGAACGTGGCGAATTTCCGGTCAGAGAAATAACCGAAGCCTCAAATGAGTCTTCAAATCACATAAAAACGGAGGAAATCAATGAGTGAAGCTGATATGGAATGTCTGGAGTGTTCGGCGCAATATGCCGAGTTGGCTGACCGATATCGCAAACTGAAGAAAAAGATCCGCAGAATGCGGAAATCGTTTGCGGCAATCGAGCGCGCACTTCTCAACAAATGCGATCATTATGCGGAGTTCATCATCGGTGAATGTGAATCCCATCGCGGGAAGTATGAACCCAAATGTTAAATTAGCGCCGAATGGCGCTAATTCCGGACGAATAATACATCAAACTTCGTTTTACAGGAATAATCTATGCCAGAAGAGACAACACTGGAAGAGGCGATCCGGCGGAATGCCTCGGGGCCGAAGTCTGCTGAAGTGGACGGACAGAAGGTCGAACAGCATTCCCTTGCCGATCAGATTGCGGCAGATGAATATCTCGCGTTGAAAAAGGCGGTAAAATCCCGGACTTCCGGCCTGAAGATAACCAAATTGTGCCATTCAGGGGCGTGAGGATCTATCGATGTTCAACAGACTCAAATCTATTTTTCGGAGCAGAACCCCTCCGAAGCCGCTTGTACGCGCCCGGTTTGATGCGGCGCAGACGACACGGGACAACTGGCGTCACTGGTCGGCGGCGGATCATCTGTCGGCGGACATGGAGGCCGCGCCGGAAGTCCGCCGGACGCTGCGGATGCGCTCGCGCTACGAAGTCGCCAACAATTCCTACGCCAGAGGACTGGTGCAGATGCTCGCAAACGACACCATCGGTACGGGTCCGAGACTGCAGATGCTATCCGCCGACGAAACGTTCAACGATGCTGTGGAAACGGCATTCATGCGCTGGTCGGATGCCGTTCGTCTTGCTCCGAAACTCCGGACGATGCGAATGGCCCGCTGTCAGGATGGCGAAGCGTTTGCCGTGCTGGCAACGAATCCCAAAATCCGCCACGGTGTGAAACTGGACCTGCAGTTGATCGAGGCGGATCGTGTTTCCGGTGAACTGCGCTGGTTTGAAGATGATACCAGTGTCGACGGAATCTCGTATGACCGCTGGGGAAATCCGACGGACTACCGGGTTTTGAAGTACCATCCCGGCGACATCCGGTATATGCCGGGCGACGATGCGATCCACATTCCGGCAGAATACATGATTCACATTTTCCGTCAGGATCGGCCGGGATTGCATCGAGGAGTTCCCGAGATCACGCCCGCGCTGCCGCTGTTTGCTCAACTTCGCAGATACAATCTTGCTGTGCTTTCAGCGGCGGAGGCCGCGGCGGATTTTGCGGCGATTCTCTACACGGACGCTCCGCCGAACGGCGAATCGGATGAAGTCGAGCCCATGGATGCCATTCCGCTGGAACGGAACATGATGCTGACGGTTCCGGCCGGGTGGAAAATGGGACAGCTTGATCCCAAACAGCCGGCGGCGAACCATGCGGAGTTCGTGAAGATCATTCTGAGCGAAATCGCCCGCTGTGTGGTGACGACCTATGGCACGCTGGCGGGAGATTTTTCCGGGCACAACTACGCCAGCGGCAGACTGGACAACCAGATTTACCATAAAAGCATTCTTGTCGATCGGTCGTTCTGGGAAACGGAGGTTCTGAACCGGATTTTTGAGGTGTGGTTCCGGGAATACCGCCTGACAGCGGACGGACGAGTGGTGGACGAGCGGCACACATGGTTCTGGGACGGTTTCCCGCATGTCGATCCGTCGAAGGAAGCCACCGCCCAGGAAACCCGGCTGACGAACAACACAACAACTCTTGCGGCAGAGTGTGCCAAGGACGGACGGGATTACTTGTCCGTTCTGCGGCAGCGGGCAAAAGAGATCAAACTGATGAAGGAGCTTGGAATCCCGATCAGTTCCGAGTCCCCGGGATCCCCGAAATCCCCGGAACAGCAAACCGAACCGGATGACGGTTCAGAACCCAGAGAGGATATATGAGTGAATTCACCCTGATAGAAGCGTCAAACGGCGCGAAACCGAAAGTGGTCGGAGTTGCCTACTCCGGCGGGAAAATGAATCTGCCGGGGTGGCGACATCCTGTTGTGGTCGATCTTGCCGGAATGGAGATCCCCGAAAGCGTCCCGCTTTTGACCAATCACGAGAACAAGACGGACAGCCGGATCGGACTCATTTCGGCCGCAGTTCGGAACAATGTTCTGGAAATCACCGGGGAGATTGTCTCCGACAGCAAGGATGCGGCCGATATCATCGCGCAGGGCAAGGCCGGAGCGGACTGGCAGCTGAGCATCGGTGCGGATGTGAAAGAGTGCGAGCTGGTCAAAGGCAGCCGCGAGGTGAATGGTCAGGAAGTCGAAGGCCCGTTCTACCACATCAAAAAATCGACGCTGCGGGAGGTTTCCGTTGTTGCCGTGGGCGCGGATGCTCACACCAATATGAAAGTGAATGCGAAATTCAACCTTGTCAACCAGGAAGGAGAAGCTATGAACAACAAGTCCGAAACGAAGAGTGTTTCCGCCGTGAGCGCCCCGAATGACGCTGTACCTCCGGAGAAAAAGCCGGAACCGGAACAGAAGCCCGGCAATCCGGCAAACAAGCCCGGCGAACCGGCGAACAAGCCCGGCGAACCGGAAAAGAAACCCGATAACGCGGAAAAGAAGCCCGGACAGGCGGCCGCGGAAGCGACACCGCCCTCGATTCAGGCCTCCGCCGGGGATGTGGCGGCGACCGCCCGTGAAGCGGCTCAGAACGCCGTCAAAGCCGAGCGTGAACGCATCAGTGCGATTCAGGCGATCTGCGACGGTGAATTCCCGGAAATTGAACGGGAGGCGATTGCCGGAGGCTGGACGCCGGAGGTGGTGACGAAGAAGGTGCTCGAAACGATCCGGGCCGAACGTCCCGCCGCCAATGTCAATATCAGCGTGAAGACCGCCCCGGAAGGCGGAGAGTTGCGCAAGACCATCGAAGCGGCAATGTGTCTCCGGGTCGGAGTGAGCGCCGACCAGCTGGAGAAATCCTATGGGGCCAAAACGGTGGAAGCCGGAATGACCGAAATGGACATGCCGCTGAAGCAGCTCCTGATCGAATGTATGAAACTCGACGGCATTCCGTACAGCCGCGGCTTCGACAATGAAACGATCCGTGCGGCGTTCTCGAGTGTTTCGCTTCCGGGGATTCTGAGCAACGTGGCGAACAAGAAACTCCTGCAGAGCTACGAGGCCCAGCCGATCATCGCCATGAAGCTGTGTTCCACGGGCGACCTCAACGACTTCAAGGAGAACGACCGCTTCCGCCTGACGGATGTGGGCGACCTGCTTCCGATTGCCGCCGACGGCGAGATCAAGGACGGCGGACTGATCGAAGAGAGCGCGAAAAATCAGCTCGACACCTACGGGAAAAAGTTCTGCCTGACGCGCAAAATGATCATCAACGATGATCTGGGCGCATTCATGAAAGTGCCGACGGCGATGGGCAACCGGGCGGCGCGACTGATCGATCAGCTGTTTTTCAGCCGGCTTCTCTCGAATCCGGCGCAGGCGGACGGCAAGGCGCTGTTCAGCACGAATCACAAAAACCTGCTCTCCGGCGCAAGTTCGGCGCTGAGTTCCGATTCGCTCAAGAAAGCGATCCAGCTCTTCCTGGATCAGGTGGATGCCGACGGTCAGCCGATCTCGGTGGAACCGAAATATTTGCTGGTTCCGACTGCGCTCAAGCATCTCGCGATCGAACTGACGCAGGGGGCGACCCTCATCATGAGCGGCACGGACAACGCGGTTCGTCCGGCGCTGAATGTGCTTTCCGATGAAAATCTTCAGGTGATCAGTTCGCCGTATCTCGGCAACAGCGCCTACGAGGGATCCAGCCAGACCGGGTGGTATCTCTTCGGCGACCCGAAAACGGTCGATACCTGGGAGATCGGCTTCCTGAAAGGGAAGCGCACGCCGACCGTTGAGCGCGGCGAGACGGACTTCAACACCCTCGGTCTCTGGTTCCGTGTGTATTTCGATCTTGGCGTTCGCGAGCAGGATCACCGCGGCATGGTCAAAGCCAACGGGGCCGCGTAAGCAGTTAATCTTCAACCTCAAATTCAAGGAGATTTTTTACAATGCTTGCACGCTATGTTCAGAAGGGTGACGCCATTGATTACCGTCCGGCGGAGGCGGTTGCCGCAGGGGATGTGGTCATCATCGCGGATCTGATCGGGATCGCCCGGCTCGATATCGAAGCCAATACCCTCGGCAGTCTTGCAGTGGTCGGAGTGTTCGATGTTGTGAAAGCGGACGGCGCGATTCCTTCCGGCTCGACGGTCTACTGGGACGCGGGAGCGAAGAAGGCGACCACGGTCAGCGGATCGAACCACTACCTCGGCAAGGCCATTGCGGCGGCGGAGGCGGCCGACGATACGGTTCGTGTGCTCCTCAACGCCCCGTACAGCCTTGCGACGACCTTTGTCGCAGGCGATCCGATCACGGATCTGACCGACAATTCGGGCGGAACTCCGTCCGACACGATTCCCGTTCTCGCCTGTGAAAGCGGGTGTGACTGCAAACACGCAATTGCCTCGCTGACGAAAAAGACCAACACGATTCTTGCCGCACTCCGCGCGGTCGGCATCATCGCCAGTGAATAATGGGACTGCTGGAGAACGCAGCCGAATGGCTGGAATCACAGCGGATCCGGGAGCTCTCCGTTCCGATTGTCTACCAGCGCCGGGATGGCGAAACGTTGAACATCCCGGCGACGCTGGGGCGGACGCTGTTCCGTGCGGAAAATGAATATGGCGTGACCATCCGGACGGAGACGCGCGATTTTCTGATCGCGGTGGAGGATCTGCCGGATGATCCGGAGCGCGGAGATGTGATTCTCCATGCCGGACTCCGCTATGAAGTTCTTGCGCCGAACGGCGAGCCGGTCTGGCGCTGGTCCGGAACCGGGCGGATCCTGCGGAGAATTCACACAAAGGAAATCGGAGGTGCATGATGCCTGATACCCCGGATCATCGCGACTTGTGGCATGAACTCAATCAGGCGCGGCTGGA
>NZ_VUNS01000048.1 GCF_009695545.1 Victivallis lenta
AATTCACGACGCCGGTTCCGGGCGGACCGGATTGGAAACGGGTGATCGGCCCGCTTTTTCTTCCGGCCGGAGAAAAGATCGCAATCGATTCGTCTGCCGGGATCGCACGCGAGACGCTGCCGGCCGGGACGGAGGGCGCCGAGCTGTCACTGAAACTCGAACTGCCGCTGTCGCCTTACAACCTTCGTTCGGAACTCCTGCCGGATGCGCTGACGCTCTCCTGGGACTGGGTCGCGCCGGAGGGATTCGTCCTTGACCACTTCAAGGTCCGCCGCGGCGATACGCCGGTCGGAACCTCGGCGACTCCGACGCTCGCCGGAATCCCGCGCCTGGTGGCGGAAGACGCTTCCTACAGCTACACGGTGACGGCGGTGAGCGTGTCGGGAGCCGAAACCCGCCGCAGCCCGGCCGTTCAGGTTCTGCCGGAATTCACGGCAGAGGAGAAGGCCTACTTCGAGTGGAAATACAGATACTTCGGCGACACGCCGACCCTCGCAGCCGACGACCCCGACGGCGACGGACTCTCGAATTACCAGGAGTTCCTCCTCGGCTCCAATCCCCGCATCGCCCCGCCCGGGGCCGAAAGCGAACTTTCCGTCGAAAAACAACCCGGTTCCCTCGTGAAATATTACAGCGGCACCTGGAGCAAGCTACCGGACTTCCAGAAATTGAAAGCATATAAGGAAGAAGTTTTGACCGCATTCTGCTTTCCGACCACACAGGAAAATATTTGGGGCAGCAAGCGGAATGCCGGGCTGGGGATGTGTATCGAAGGTTATTTCTCCGTTCCTGCAGCCGGCAATTATAACTTCTATTTATCATGCAATGACGGAGCTGTTTTATTGATCGATGGAGTTCCGGTCCTGGAGAATGATAATCGCGGAACCAGCCGGGAACATGCTGTGCGTATGAACCTGAAAGCCGGTTCACATGCATTCAGGATTCGTTATTTCAACTATGATGCAGGTGCCAGACTGTTGCTGCACTGGTCGGGAGATGCTTTCGGAAAAGTGCTCTTCGATCAGTCGGCCTGGCATTTATCTGCAGAATCGGCCGGATTTGATGAGTATATCGCCTGGAGCAGGGATTCCGACAGCGACGGCTTGACCGATGCCGAAGAGTTGAAGCGCGGTACCGACAGGTTCAATGCCGACAGCGACGGCGACGGGATTCCTGATGGCGACGAGGTTGATAAGTATCATACAGATCCCTTAAGTACGGATTCCGACGGCAATGGGATCAATGATTATGATGAAATGATCCTGGGAGAAGCCGTGCCCATTGACCGGATTTCCCTGGTCCCTCTCTGTGAAATCGGCGGAGCCGGGTATACTTCATGCAGCGGTGAATGGGAGCCGCAGGGCAATGCCGTGCGGTGCAAGTCGCTGCGTGGTGAGATAGAGTACTCGTTTACTGCGCCCCAGGCCAATGTTTACAAGCTTGTCATCGCGGTGGAGGATGTCCAATATGACAGCTCGGGAGAACTTAATTTTTTCCTGGACGGAAAGTTTCTGGAAAAGCGGGAGCTGCCTTCCGGAGCGAGAGAAAAGCGTGAAATCACCATATTTACTCCTCATATCCGACCGGGAGTCCATACAATCGGAATCGAGTGGGACAATCATAAGCAATTCAATGAGATGGTCTGTCACGGTATTGGCATTTCAGCTCTTGCTGCGGAAAACAGCGCCCGAAGCAGTCACGGACAAATTCTCACCATGTTGCTGAGGGAACGGAACCGGATAGAAATTCCAACTTGCAGTCGTGTGTCACCTGCTTATTTGGAGGGGATTGCCAAATACCCGGAGCTGGTGACGGTTTCATCAGCGGACGAAGTCAGGTTGATTTCAGCGAACGGTTGGTTTGCCGAGGTGGAACTTGCTGCGGACGCTGCGACGCCGGTTACGGCGGCATTCGAAAATGCAGGATACAGCGTTTCCGGGCAGATCACCTGGAAGCCCACAAATCTTCTTCAGGAGGAAAGCCGGACCATTCAGATCCGGAAGGGAGATTCGCTGTTGCTGTATGCTTTCCCGGAAGATGCCCGGGACGGCGAGTGGCAAATCGGCGGAGATATCAAGTTGTCTGGTCAATATGGCATTCCCGTGCCGCATAAGTTCACGGAAGTCGGAACATTCCGGCTGCAGGCGAGATTTTCATCTGCCGCCGGCCGGATTTCGGAGCGTGATCTGACGGTTGAGGTGGTCGGTTACGAATTCCCGCAGCGTGATATGGCCTGCTGGCTTGGCTGGGGACGCGACTGGAGTATTCCCGAATGCGGGGAATTGGTGAAAATCGAAGGCGATGATCGATTGCTGGCTTTTACGCTCACATCCTCCGGCACGTCGCAAAACATACTGGCTTATCCGGACGATGACAAACCGCGCTATGTTCTTGCCCGGCTGGGGGAAAAAGGGCCCGTTTTGGATGTCCAGCAGATTTCCGCCGTCGGAATTTACTCCTCCGGAAGAACCTATGTGAGGCTTCTGGATCAACTGGAGGATGGGACAAAACGTTATGTGATGGGAGTGGTCAAGAGTCCGAATCGTGATGATGTGGAACTCCGGCTGAATATTTTTGTTTCCGGCGTACTGTTTGACGATGGAACCGTCAGCAAAACCCTGGCAGCAGATGATTTCAATGAATTGGGCGTTGCGGAGGTCCTCTTTATTTATTCTCCGGAAGCAAAAACTTCTGTGTGTCATAACCTGTCGGCATATCAGAACGGTGCTTATATGGGGCTGAGACGATGAAGAGAATCTGCTTGTCCGGGAGTATTTTCATCATTGCGGCCGTCATTTCCGTCATGATTCATAAGGGAGTTCCGGGCGTCCCGGCATCGGGTGCGGTCGCGCAGCGGCAAACCACCGTATCGAAAGCGGACAGCCGGCAAACGGTTGTTCCGGAGTCATGGGCGATGAGTGAGGCGGTGAAAAAGATTACCGGAGCGGAAACGGCGGACAGGGAACGGCTGCTTCTCATTCATGCCCTTCCGCTGAACCTGACGGAATATGATCGTGCCTGTTTGTACGAATATATTCGAACCGCACCGAATAACAGTGCTTCCCACGTTGCGAAAAACGATTTGCTGAATAAATTGCGGAATCAGGAAAATATTCCGGCAGAGTTGACCGGGAAGCTGCTCGCCTTGGTCTACGACAGGGATCAGGACATCGTGATTCGCAGTTATGCATTGCAGCATATGCGTCCGTGGTATGAAGTCACCGGAGATGAAGCTTTAAAGCAGGGCTTCTATGACGCCCTGAGCGAAACGGAAACCGAAATGGCCGGAAATGCTCTGCTGGCCCTGCGTCATCTGACGCAGGAATACCCGGATGAATTTGACCGTGAAAGAATCGGCGGAGCAGCGGAAGAGATTTTTGCCGATCCTGACTGCTGTATTCTTTCCCGGATTTCTGCGGTTCAGGTGGCCGGAATGTTGAAACGCGAAACTATATTGCCTGCCGTAAGGGAAGTCATACAGGGCCGTTCCTCTCATACTGCGTTGCGGCTGGCTTCCATCGCCTCGCTGGGGGAAATCGGCGATGCTTCGGATATTGCGTTTCTGGAAACCGTTGCTTCGGATTCGCCCCTGATGGCGCCGGCTGTGAATCGAACAATTTTAAAATTAAGAGATAAACGATGAGAGAAGCAAGCATGAATTATTTGAAGCACGCCGTTCTGCTGTTGGTTACATTCGCATGTCTGGGCGTTCCGGCCGATGAGAACGAAGAGAATAATCCCTGCAATAATCATGAATGGAACAGCACTCCGGATAAAATCGTATGTGAGATTGACGTCCGCGCCGGCAACACAAGCACTACTATTTACAAAGGGACCACGGTCAGCCTCAGTTTCGATTTTTCGACGACGTTGAACAATTACAGCGTGTATTCATGCCGGAAATGCCCGGCCACGGATAGGAGAGATGAGTGCAGCATTGCCTATGAACCTCCGACTGTTTATGCCAGTTCTTCTGGAACTTATTCCGGCACAATGACCGTTCGGTGCCGAAATCACGGGAGGAGCGACAGTGCGACATCCACGGTGACTGTCACGGCAATCTGCGGTTCCTGCCGGCGGGAAACCTGCATATGCTGTCAGGAGTGCGGATCATATCCCTGCATATGCTGTCCTCGGTGCCGGCAGAAAAACTGTATCTGCTGTAAGAAATGCAATCAGCCGGTATGTATCTGCGAGTGTCCGAGATGTCATAAAAAAGAGTGCGAATGTGATCGCTGCTCGAAATGCGGAAATAAAAAATCGGAATGTACCTGCGATGACAAATGTCCCCGGTGTAAGCGGAAAAACTGTATTTGCGGTTCCGACTGTTCTGAGTGTGGAAAAAATCCGTGTGTCTGCCCCCCTCCGCCATCGACGTGCGAGGACTGCGGCCAGGAGGGGTGTGTATGTTCGCGGTGCCCGAACTGCAGACAAAAGGTTTGCACCTGTCCGGATAACCGGTGTGCCGAATGCGGAAATGATCCATGCACCTGCCAAAGCAGTTGTAACCACGAATACGGGGAGCCGTATTGGGATTGTTCCGAGGTCGGTTCTTCGGATTCCGTCGTTCCGTTTACCGGGACCGGCAGTTTCTCATCTTTCATAAAGTCGGCGGGAGCGTCGACGATGAAAGGGAGGCTCATGGCGAAATACAGGGATTGCAGGGCCTGCGATCACAGAGAACGTATTACTTCCGGAAATCATTATGCCGTCGGTGTTTGCGGACAGCCTGGCTACGGTCATGTGCATCGCGACAAGGATTTCCTGACTGATCTTGCGGTCAGGCCCGGAACTTCGCAATGGTGCGTCGCCATCGGTGGAAGCTGCGGTTCCGGAGTGCGTCATTATGTCAGTGTTTCAATCAGTGCGGACATGACGGTCAAGGCTTTGGATGTTCAGAGCCGGAAAGAGAGCTGGGCCGGAGATCGGCAGAGCCTGCTCCCCGAACTGCCGGAATTCGAACCGGATCCGGCCGGACATTTCATGGTTCGCCGTTACAGGGCGGCCGAAGGGGATGTCGCGGAAAAATGGGTGACGGTTCTGAAGGCGACTCCCACTCTGGGACATTGGGATGAGGATGTTCATCCGGGCTGGACAGTCTATCCAGCCGGGAGTCCGGGAATTTCTGTGGAATCTCCCGATTACGGGAACGGTTATTTCCGTCCTTCTTCTGCCGGTTGTTATGTCGTATCGGCGCGCCTGAACTACGACGAGTCCAAAAATCTGAAGGCGCAGGCGAGGACGATTGCGCTTTACGTCGTCGACCCGAAGGCTGATTTGAGCCTGGATACCGACTATGTCGAGTTGCTGCCGGACGGCAGTTACCATGTCGCATATGAACCTTGCGCCGATATGCCGCCGATTCCGGTCACCTTCGGGGGAACCAGAAATTTGCTGCCGCCGGGATTCAAGGCGGTTTTCACATTGAAGGCGCCGAAAAATGACATTTATGAGCTCTATGAAGATGAAGAATGTACCCGAAAGCTGGACCGCCGGGATGAAATCGCCGTCGACAACGAAAGCGATTCCAAGACAATCTATCTGAAAGTTCTTGAGCCCAGTTCGCCGGAAGTGCTGCAGGACGATTATGAAATGACGGTGAAATACGGAAAGGGAAATGACGATTTTCAGGATACCGTTCAGAAGACGCTTCATGTCGAATGGAGCTCCTGCGAAGGCGGGAAATGCGGTTCGCGCGGCGGTGATTCCTCCGTCAGTCGGAATACGTCTCAGGATAAACCTGATCCGGCCATGGCCCGGGCGAGGGGAGCCCGCACTCTGTCGATTCTGCCGGAAAGCCGCTACACCTGTCAGAAGGTGCTGGGGATCGGGCCGAACGGCAGATCGGGAGGAATCTTCACGCTCAATACAGTCAGAAACGACCGGTCTGCTCTGTCGCGTGAGCATCAGTCCTGGAGCATCATGCCCGCCTCTGCAGTGAAGAGGATCGGCGCCGGCGATTTTTCGGAGGAATATCTGGAACTGCTGAAAGGGCTTCCTAGCCGGATCTGCACCGGTGTCGTGCAGTCGGAAATCAGCTATTCTCTCGCCGGTACGGGTGAGGACCTTCGTATTGAGGCGATTGCAATAAAGCAGTACCGGTCCTCGAACCTTGATCCGGAGATTTCGGCGGAAAACGGCGAATTGCTGGGCAACACCGTAATCCGGGTCGAAAATACGGGCAGTGAATTCCGCCTCCGGATCGACGAGCTCAAAATCGCGGACAACGGTGTTTCGCAAAGCGATTACTGGATTATTTCCGGAGACGCGAGGGTCATTCCGGAGCTGCTGGATATTCCGGTGGAAAAAATCACCCGCAACGGCATCGACACCTTCTATGCCACCCGCGACTATACGGAGGACGGTGTCGATTACCGTCAGGAATTTGAGTGCGTCGGCGATCCGGAATATCCGGCGCGGAAGATTGAACGGAAGTGGCAGTACCTGAATGACGGCTATGTTCTGATTTATGAGAATATGGACGGAGAAGTCAGCAAGTACGCCTATTATCCGAACGGCATGATCAAGCAGTCCGTTGATCCGATGGGGCGCGTGACGGTATATGAGTATGATTCGCAGGGGCGCACGGTGAAACAGAGCGATATATGCGGATCTTTAACCACCGTGAACTCTTTTGCATACACCGCGGCCGGAACGGAGATGACCGGGACGGTCAACGGTGTCGTCACCCGCCGGTCCCGGACCCGGAATGCGGCAGGGGAGTCTCCGGCAGAGTCGACCGTGTTCGATGAAAACGGTGTCGCTTATACGACCCGGACCTGGTATATCCTCGATCCGTTCGGGAGCCGTACGCGTGTTCCGTCGCGTCAGGTCGGATATGACGGGCAGGAGACCCGTTACGCCTATGAACTGGCGAACGGCAGCCGGATCGCCACGGTCGAGCGGGGCGTGTTCGGTCAGGACACGCTGCTGCAGGGAACCCGCTCCGTTTCCGTCGCGGACAGCCGCGGCAATCAGCTGTCCTCAGCCGACTATGCGGTCGATGCCGGGCTTGGGGTGGAGATCAAGACTGCGGAGACCGTGAATCTGACTTTCGACGCGGACGGGCGCCCGACCTCGACCCGTTATCTTGACGGTTCGATTTCGTACCGTACTTACGGTTGCTGCGGCGTGGAGTCCGAAACCGACCGTGACGGCGTGACGACGACCTATGCCTACGATGAAATGAAGCGCCTGAGCTACACGGTCCGGGACGGGATAACCACGCTGTACGGTTACGACGATGCGGGCAACCAGACCTCGGTTACGGTGAAGGGGCGTGAGAATGGAGAGATTACGACGCGGAATATCTACTCCGGCGGCCGTCTGACTGCAACCGTTGATGCGCTCGGCAATCGCACGACCCATGAGCGTTCCTGCGTATACGAAACGGACGCCGCGACCTGCACCGAGACCGTGACGAACCCGGATGGCGGGACGCAGGTCTCCATCTATGTGAATGGAGAGTTGACGGGAGTTTCCGGCACTGCGGTCCGGCCGCAGACTTACGAATACGGCCCGAACTGGCAGAAGACGCTGCCGCAGAACCAGACGGTTTATACCGACATGCTCGGACGGCAGTACCGAACCGTTTATGCGGACGGAACC
This sequence comes from Victivallis lenta, assembly GCF_009695545.1. Lineage (NCBI taxonomy): Bacteria > Pseudomonadati > Lentisphaerota > Lentisphaeria > Victivallales > Victivallaceae > Victivallis > Victivallis lenta. Next base: position 7,609 of record NZ_VUNS01000048.1, read on the forward strand.
GCCTCCATGCAGTACTATGACGCGAAGGGGCAGATGGTGAAAAGCGTGACTCCGGCCGGGCGCACGACGCTTTGCGAATACGATGCGCTGGGTCGCCGGACGGTGCAGGCGATCGACATGAATGCCAACGGTGAGATCGATTCCGCCGACCTTGTCACGTCGACGGCCTATGCCTATGGCACGGAGTCCGGCAAGATCGTGACGGTGACGACGACGACGCAGAGCTGCGGTGCCGAGTCGAAAGTGATCTCGATACAGAAACAGTCGGTCGACGGGCTTGAGAGCTGGAGCACGGATGCGGCCGGCCTGACCACGCACGTGAAGCTTGAGCGGCTCGGCGACGGTATGACGCGCCGGACGGTGACGAACCCGGATGGCGGCGGGAGCGTCACGATCACGCAGAACGGCCGCACGGTTTCGATGCGGAACTTCGGCTCCGATGGCGCGGACGGCAATCTGGTGGAGTACGTCTGCGATGAGTTCAACCGGGTGAGCGGGACGGTGGAGAAGAACGGGGACGCCGTCGTCAATGCGGTGACCATGACCTATGATGCTGCCGGACAAATTTTGTCGCAGACCGTCAACGGGCAGACCACCTCTTACGCCCGCGACCCTGTGACCCGGACGAAGACGACGACCCTGCCGGGCGGCCGCGTGATGGTGGAGGAATATTTCCCGGGCGGTGAGTTGAAGAAGGTCTCCGGGGCCGACACCTATACGCAGGAGTGGACCTACGATCCGGTCTGGGGGCAGAAGGCGACCCTGACCACCTACAAGGACGCTTCGACGCCGCAGGTGACGGGCTGGACCTACAACAATCGCGGCTTCAACGTAGCGAAGTCGTATCCGGACGGAACCGGTCCGTCCTACAGCTACGATGCGGACGGCAAGTTGCAGACCCGTACCTGGGCGCGCGGCGTGGTTGCGACTTATGCCTACGACGCGGCGGGGCGTGCATCCGGCGTGAGTTATTCGGACGAAACGCCTGCGATTGCTGTGAGTTACGACTTTCTCGGGCGTGCTGTGACGATAACGGACGCGTCCGGGACGAAAAATCTGACCTATAATTCCAATTCTCAGCTTGAAAACGAGACGATTCCCCATATAGTGAACTTGAGCATTCAATACGGTTATGATGCATATGGGAGGCAGACCTTGCGTCAGTTGAAACAGAATGACATGGTGCATGCTTCCGTGTCCCTCAGCTATGATTCGCGGGGTCGGACCGCGACGGTCGGCAATGGTGCCGATGTGTTGCATTACGCTTACCGTGCGGGGCGTAATCAGCTCGAAACGGCGGAGTGGAAAAATGCGCAGAACGCGGTGTTGAACAGCCGTTCCTATGCGTACGACAGCTATCACCGCCTGACCGGAATCAACCTGAACGGCACGCTGGAAGTCGGGTACACCCTGAACGACAAAGACCGGCGCACCGGGGCGGAATACGCGAACAGCGGGCTCTGGAACTTCACCTACGACGACAAGGGGCAGGTGATCAGCGCGCTCGGGAGCAGCCGGAGTTTCGCGTACGCTTATGACGGTATCGGCAACCGGACGGCCGCGACGGAGGGTGGCGAGCAGTTCAGCTATGCAAGCAATCAGTTGAACCAGTACACGGCTGTGAACGCTTCGCAGCCGACTTACGACGCGGACGGCAATCTGCTGACGACCGGAACCGGCTGGACTTACACTTGGAACGGAGAAAACCGCCTGATTGCGGCGGAGAACGGCGACACGCGGCTTGAATTCAACTACGACTGCATGGGCCGCCGCTTCGAGAAAAAGGTCTACATCGCAAACACGCTGACGAAACACGAGAAATTCGTCTACGACGGTTACAAACTGACAGCCGTGTATGATGTCCTCGAAAACAACGCCCTGCGGATGACCTTCGCCTGGCAGCCTGATTCGGTTGATCTCGACGTTCCGGTGAGTATGACCTGCGATGGAGAGACCTATTATTACGTGACGGACGGCAATAAGAACGTGACGGCCCTGCTGGATGCGGACGGCGTCCGAGTGGCGAAATACACTTACAACCCCTTCGGTCGGATTCTGAACTCCGAAGGCGCCCTGGCCGAAATCAACCCGTTCCGCTTCAGCAGCGAATACCACGACGACGAAACCGGCCTCGTCTACTATAACTACCGCTACTACAGCCCCGAACTCGGCAGATGGACCAAGCGCGACCCCATCGAAGAAGAAGGCGGCGTGAACCTCTATGCGATGGTCGGGAATAATTCTATTAATAAAATGGATGCTTGTGGCTTAGATCCTAAAGGAAAAGTATTTTTTGACAAATACCCCAATTATGATAACTATGAGCGTGATATGGTTTGGGACCTTATTGGAGGTACTGTAAAGAAATTGCTTTATGGACAAAATTCCTGTGCCGCTCGAATTAGTGTGGCACTGATCCGGGCTAATGATCCTATTCCTAATAAAAATAGAGAATATGTTAACACCCTTAAGCGTGGTGAAAGAGGTATTCTGGGAAATTATATTGTAAACGCGCAAAAAATGGCAGAACATTTGGTTAGTCACTGGAAGGGGCGAAAATGTAGTCCCACTAAAGCATATGGGTTTGTTTCCTCTGCCACAGATATAATACAATTGCGTAAAGATATACTTGATAAGCTTAAGTCTTCAGAGAAAGGATGTGAGTGTAGGACAAACTTTGTTGCAGTTGTTTTTTCTAAATCTAGGCAATCCGGAGTTTCTGGCCATATTGGTGTTGTTACTGAGTCATACAATGATTACAGTACTCCATTCTCTTCTCCATCTATAGTTTGGATTCTGCCTGATGAGAAAAAATAATTTTATTGTGATAAAATATTTATTGATGTTATTCCTTTTGTTGCTGGCATTTGGATGTGTGCAAGATTTTGCTCATCTGAATTCTGAAACAAATGAAATTCAATTTAAATTTTCTCCTATTAGTGGAGTTGTTTCATGTTACGTTTTTTTTCCTGATACGCAGTCTCGTATTATTATTGATTGCCATTGGTACCAGGATGGGGGAAATTGGACACTGAAACTTAGAAAATTTGTTACTGACTCTTCTGATTCACAGAAAGCATTTATTAAAGCATTACTACAAATCATTCCTTATGTGGAAAAATATCTTTTTATGCATTCTATGAAAAAAGGAGTTATTTCTTCAATAGAACTTTCTACAGAGGATTTTGATATTTCTTTTGATGAAAAGAAAATTACTCCTGAGTCTACATGGAATGATATTCAGAATGCAGGAAATTCTATGTTTCCTTTAGATTCATTGATTTCTCAATTATGGAGTCAGGGATTTATGTTTCACAAACCTTTGTTTTTTTATGAGACAGAGCCAAATCCTCATTTTGAAATATCTATTAATAGATTTGATCTTGAGGATTTGACTATGTACTGAAAATATCAGTAGAGTATAATTCAGAGGCCGATGGTGAGTTTGCTGAAGAAGTGTTACTTTTTAGTAGTTGGAATCAGATTAGAGTAGCCTCGGGAGAATATGTATTACAATGGTTTATGATGCATTGAAAGCGGCTGAACAAATTTTCTATCCCCAAGGTACCCCGGAGGCAACTCATAATGCTAACAGGTCAAATGGACATGATCATGGTACGCTTTAAAATGATTCTCAACATTTTGTATATAAATATTTAAGTGAAAGAATGGTATAAAATGAAAACAATGATTATGTTTTGCATGCTATTTTATCATTTTTCTAAAAAACTTGTCATTATCATTTCTGCTTTAATTTTTGTACTGATACCTTGTCAAGCAAAACTAGTTGAGAATGTCCGACATGATGATTTTACAACTGATATACTGAAGAAAGTTATAGTGTTTACTGATGTATTAGTATCTGGTCATCAGCTCACGCGGCAAGAAGCTTTGAATTTATGGGGGCAAACAACCGAGGAATCGCTTACTTATGAAGTTTTAGCTTCCGGAACAAAAGGTTTATATTGGGATAATTTTTGTCGAAATTATCTTGAATATTTTGGCGCAAAACATTATTCGCTATTCGGGGTGTTTCTGCATGAGACTATCACCAAAAAATTTTTTGGGGGAGAGAAGCCCAATTTTATTTTTTTTGCTGTAGATAAGCAACAATTTCGTTTGCATAGCAATGAAATAAATAGAATTCAGGAGGGTATTGTTACCATAAGAGTGTTGTGTACGGATCCCGAGCGAATGAATGTGTGTGTAATTACGATTCCTTTTTCCGATGGCAAGTTGAATATTCATACAGCAACGATAGGAAATCAATTTCTCACAGAAGCAATGGGAGTGAACTATGATTCTGATGGAGTAATTAATTTTAATAAAGATAATAATGAACTGTTAGAGCGATTTTTACGAGAAAATATATATGATCTATCTGTATTAAAAAAAGATAATTTTTTATAATTTAATTTATTGTAGAAATAAAATATTTAAGTGTTTTATAATAATGGTATTTGAAATATCTTATGGTAATTTTTAGGAGGCAAAAAAGAAGTAACAGGCAATTGTATCATTGATGAAACTGTTTGTTTGAGCATTCGAAAAATCTGACCTATAATTCCAATTCTCAGCTTGAAAACGAGACGATTCCCCATATAGTGAACTTGAGCATTCAATACGGTTATGATGCATATGGGAGGCAGACCTTGCGTCAGTTGAAACAGAATGACGCGGTGCATGCTTCCGTGTTCCTCAGCTATGATTCGCGGGGGCGGACCGCGACGGTCGGCAATGGTGCCGATGTGTTGCACTACGCTTACCGTGCGGGGCGTAATCAGCTCGAAACGGCGGAGTGGAAAAATGCGCAGAACGCGGTGTTGAACAGCCGTTCCTATGCGTACGACAGCCATCACCGCCTGACCGGAATCAATCTGAACGGCACGCTGGAAGTCGGGTACACCCTGAACGACAAAGACCGGCGCACCGGGGCGGAATACGCGAACAGCGGGCTCTGGAACTTCACCTACGACGACAAGGGGCAGGTGATCAGCGCGCTCGGGAGCAGCCGGAGTTTCGCGTACGCTTATGACGGTATCGGCAACCGGACGGCCGCGACGGAGGGTGGCGAGCAGTTCAGCTATGCAAGCAATCAGTTGAACCAGTACACGGCTGTGAACGCTTCGCAGCCGACTTACGACGCGGACGGCAATCTGCTGACGACCGGAACCGGCTGGACTTACACCTGGAACGGAGAAAACCGCCTGATTGCGGCGGAGAATGCGGATACGCGTGTGGAGATGGCCTACGACTGCATGGGCCGCCGCTTCGAGAAAAAGGTCTACACCGCAAACACGCTGACGAAACACGAGAAATTCGTTTACGACGGTTACAAACTGACAGCCGTGTATGATGTCCTCGAAAACAACGCCCTGCGGATGACCTTCGCCTGGCAGCCGGATTCGGTTGATCTCGATGTTCCGGTGAGTATGACCTGCGATGGAGAGACCTATTATTACGTGACGGACGGCAATAAGAACGTGACGGCCCTGCTGGATGCGGACGGCGTCCGAGTGGCGAAATACACTTACAACCCCTTCGGCCGGATTCTGAACTCCGAAGGCGCCCTGGCCGAAATCAACCCGTTCCGTTTCAGCAGCGAATACCACGACGACGAAACCGGCCTCGTCTACTACAACTACCGCTACTACAGCCCCGAACTCGGCAGATGGATCAAACGCGACCCCATCGAAGAAAAAGGCGGCGTGAACCTCTATGCGATGGTAGGTAATAATCCGAGTAATTGTTGGGATCATTTGGGGGAAAACGTTTGGGTCCTTTATGGGTCTAGTAGTGCAAAGACAGGGCATATGGCTGTTATTATAGGTCCTCGATCTGGTCGGGGGATATTTTCTTATTTCTCGTTTGCTCCTGATGGGCTTACTACGTATGACCGCCGTACATATGATGAAATTTTGAATTACGTTCAGGGAACACGCGATGGGCATCCCTACACACATTATCTATTCTACTGTACAAATGAAACTCAAGATGCAGAAGCACGAAGAGCGGCAGGTCGATACAGACATTACGTATATTTGCAACCAAATGTTTGTACTAATTTGGCTCATGATGCTGTGGTTGCTACTGGAAAAATTTTTGTAATAAAGCATACCCCTGCTTCTACTTACAACCATAATCGAAATGTGGCTGATGGATATGGTGGTTTGTGAGAATTCGCAATATGAAAAATAAAGGTATAAATATGTCGAAATTAGTAAGTATCATTGTTGCTATATTTTTTATCGGATTTATTGGTTGCGCAAAAGAGGTTATTTCTGATGATTTAAAAAGTTCTGAAATAATTGTAAATAAAGCAAAACTGTTTATCGACGTCGTCTTGGGAAAGCATCAATTAACCTACGAGGAAGCATTGGAACTTTGGGGCGAGGCATCAGAAGCTAGCTTTGAATATGCCATTCTGAGTGGAGGAATTGAGAATTTAAGCTTAGCAGATTATGAATTTATTATGAACAAAAAGCATATAATTCATAAGTATTCACTAATGGGGCTTTTCATTCAAGAGACTATTTCCAAAAGAATAGATACTTCAAATGTACGAAGCTTAATTATATTCTATTCGGAGGCAGATGAACAGTTACGCCTAAGAGGTGATCAAGAGGATATTTTTCCTGAAAAACTTGTTACTGCAAAGATATTAATATTATATGACAATGGGAAAAGTAGTATATATATTATTACATTGCCATTTGATGTAGATGATAAAATTTTCATGAATATGACATTTGGCAATAATTTTTTTCTCGAAGCAATGGGAATATATAACGATAAAAATGGGAAGCCGATATTTTCTGTGAAAATAGCAAATATATTAAGTAACTTAGAGCGAAAGGAGTCTTTGAATTTATCTGAATTTCGTAATATTGCACAGGATAAATAACTAAATTTCAATGGTGCATTATAAGAGCATTCTCATTCAGATGCAGGAACATGGGGAAGTGTGTCTGCTACTTTAGATATGATGAGTTTGCGATTTCTTATTGTATCATCTGCGAAGGATTTTTTATGGCTTCCAGATGCTTGGGCGCATTTACGGCACTATTTGGGAAATTCAGGAAAGACATATACCATTCGTTTTCAGAAAATGATTGACGATTTAAAGTCATTGCAAGCTATTAGAGCAGGAGAAATTGCTGATGCTAGAAAATTTGTAATGAACTTATCTGATGGAACTTACAATATAACCTCTGGAAGGGCTACTAATGGATATGCAAGATTTTCGGAAAGCTCAAATTGGTTCTATGCTGTTGGTGGTTATAGTGTTTGGGGGAAAGGTCAAGTAACGGTTTCTAACAAACAAACTTGTTTTGAAATAAAATATGAATTCAAATTTGAGGATAGATATAACTGGGATGCGGGAAAGTCGGTAAATATATTGGGAGTTACGATTACTGATGATTTTATGGGAAAATTTCAACGCCAGGGATTGGCTAGAGAATTTAATATGATAGGAAGTGTCAAACAAACTATTAAATGGAAAAAAGGAGATAAAGCGCCTGTCATTACTGAAGGTTGGGATACTCCTAAAGGAGGGCGCTAATGAAAAATAACATAAATATCATATTTTTAAAAAAATTGATTTTATTTGTAATATGTTGTGCCTTTTTAGGAGGATGTAAGAAACAAGAAATGGTTCCAGATTCTGCAGCCTTTGCTCGGTTGCATGATGCAGGCTTCTCCTTACCCGAAAACGCTATTGTATTGTTTTATTATACCAGTAATGGTCGGGACGGAGATTATAATGAATGGGTTATATATTTCTCTGATAAATTGAAGAGAATTCCGAGTTGGGATTTTGATTCTGAGTCTTACATTCCTGAAGAGAATCTTGAGAATTGTACGCTTATTGCCGATATTATTAACGAGTGCATGGATAAATCATTAAAAAAAGCATACCAAATACAAATGAAGGATTTTAAGAATTATAAGCGTTTTTCTAAAATTACTCCTGTTGGAGAAATTGCAGGGCATCTTGTTGAGACCAAGCTGGGGTATTATTTACGCATAACTATAATTTAAAAGTTCCAGACTCCTTTGGGGTTAAATAAATTAGTCGTTACATCTATATTTTTTAGAGCATCCGGACCCAAAAAATTTCCCCAACAGAAATTTTTCACTGATCATGGTCCGGAGGCTCTTCTTTTTTTAATAATTCCACACATTTTTCCCGGGTATCGCTTGTATTTTCTCCCACTCCTAGCTAGATTATCTTCAGAATCTCCATTTCGTTGCGGAACGCCAACCTGGAGGCCGGTCCCGAATGAAAGCCACAATCATGCCTGTTTTCGCCGCGCGGCCGTTTACCTTCGGTGCAGTCGACGGAGAGACCTATTATTACGTGACGGACGGCAATAAGAACGTGACGGCCCTGCTGGATGCGGACGGCGTCCGAGTGGCGAAATACACTTACAACCCCTTCGGCCGGATTCTGAACTCCGAAGGCGCCCTGGCGGAAATCAACCCGTTCCGCTTCAGCAGCGAATACCACGACGACGAAACCGGCCTCGTCTACTACAACTACCGCTACTACAGCCCCGAACTCGGCAGATGGACCAAGCGCGATCCCATCGAAGAAGAAGGCGGCGTGAACCTCTATGGATATGTGGCAAATTCTCCTATCGATAGATTCGATTATTTAGGTATGGCTTGGAATATTTCTCGAACAGGGAAAGCTTGGGCGATAGCAATGCGCTCATCTCTCGATAAAGATAATATTGAGCGACTGGCCTCTTTAGTTTGTTTGGATGATGATGAGGCAATTAAATGGTTAAGAAATGTTAATGGAACTGTTGTTACAGAAAATGATTTAAAACAAGGTCGTTGTTTTAAAGTTCCCAATACAATTGCTGTCTATACATCAAAGCCTAAGGTGGGTGATGGAATAATCACTTTTGTTGCAAAGTTAAGGCGAAATGCTATTTCAATGGGGCAATCATATAAAGGTAAAGGCTATAATCTTGTTGAACATAAATCCGCTGAATCAAATAGTTTGTTTGTTTCTCTTTGGCAGTTAGACGGAATTGCAGCCATCGTTTTTGCGGGACATGGTTCCGAATATAGTTTCGCTTCTGACAATGATTCAGGAACAAGTGCAAATGAAGTTTCTCCTCCTTATAAACTTCAAAGAGTAGATGCTTTACATTGCTATAGTGCAGCTACACATATTTACAGTACAAGAAAAGAAGATAATAAGGGATGGAGGGACTGGGTATCCAAAGACGGAAGTTATGAAGTGTATACTAAAGCGGTGCACCATTTAAATGAGGAGTCTGCACGTGTCCGTAAAAATCATTACCGTATTCCTTGATAATATGGCCCATTTGGAAAATCATTATGAATAAAAGCTCTTTTATTTTATATATCAGATACCTTTGTGTAATATTGTTTATTAGTGCAGTGATGCTTTTTGTTTTTGGCAATTATGTAATAACTAATAGTTTGGAGATTATACGAAAAGAATATGAGGGAAAGGATATAAAATATCCAGTCGAAATTATTAATATTCAAAAAAAAATGCCTCTTCACCAGAATTTGTGGGCGAAATCCGGTTCCGGGAGTTCGCCAAGCTGGTGATATAAGCACACTTTTGCAATTTTGAGCGTCCGAAATCCGAACGATTTCCTGATAGTCAGATTTATTTT
>NZ_VUNS01000049.1 GCF_009695545.1 Victivallis lenta
CGTGCTCCCCGTCCGAATCTTCGATTCGGTTTGTGAGCTGGTCGTTCCGCCCGCAGGCAGCCTCCGGCGGCCGGGGCGCTTCGCCCCCGGACCCCAGACCGGCAGGGTGCCGGTGCCGACGGCGGCTCCGCCGCCTTGACTTTTACTTCATCATCTCTCGGAGGCTCCGCTGTCTGTTGCGTGTGTGCTGGCACGCAGCTGCCGAAACGCTTCGTAGTAACGTTTGCCGAACTCCTTCTGGCTCTCGGCATCGAAGTGAATATTGTCGGGATTCTGGGTCAGGCCATCCGATTCGGCAAAGCCGACATTCGGCAGTTCTTGCGTCATGGCCCGGTGGGCGGCATCCACACGTTTTTTTCCTTCGCTCCACGGCTTCGAGCCGGGGAATTTACTGAGCTGCCCGATTATGATCGGCACCTCCGGCGCATCAAGCTCGGTCCGCAGCGACTTGAAGAACGTCAGCAGCCGGTCGTGATAGAGTTTGCTCGGGGCATCGCCGCAGTCGGCTTCTCCCTGATGAAAGAGAATGACTTTGAGCGTTCCGTCCTGCATCGCCTTCCGGGCGCGGGCGATAGCGTCGTCATACGGATGACTGTTCGTCTGCTCCCACTTTTTCCCGGGCTCCCAGCTGGAAATCGGGGAGCCGCCGCAGGCTGCCGGGACAAGCCCGACAGTGATGGAGGGGTCGCTGTCGGCGAGCAGGTTTGCAAACGTCCGGGCCGGGCCGACGCCGGCCATGGATTTGTCGTAGTGAACCGGGTCGACCGCCGGCACCCACTCGCCTGCTTTGTTCTGCATGAGGACGCGCGGATGCGGCACCTTGTCCTCCGGCGTGACAACGCCGCGACCGGCCATGTTGGACTGTCCGGTCAGGAGGACGAGATGGAATTTCTCCTTCGGCGGCAGCTTGACCGGTTCTGCGGCGAAAAGCATGGCTCCGAGCGTGAGGAGGAGAATGGCAGGAATGATTTTTTTCATGGGGTCGACAATCCTTCTGGCTGTTTCGGAAATGCGGTTTCGTGGAGTAAAGATAGCATGAACATCCCGAAAATCAAGGCGGTTCCGGCCGCCCGGCCCGGAATTCGCAGGAACCGCGGACGCGGCAGATACAATATTCCGGGCGGCGAAACAGGAGTTGCCCTGCGGCATATTTGAGGAAGGAAGTTCGGTTTGTTTTCATATAAATTTATGAAAAGTTGAAGGGAAAAACTTGTTATTTTCGCGGGAGGGTGTATTAATATGTAAGTGAATCGTGTTTCTGTACCCGGCTGCCGACCGGTTTCCTGTTGCGGTTCATGTGCGGTTATGTGTCGAACAATCAGTAGGTTGCAATTTAAATAGCGAGGTGGAGCGTGGAACGTAGAACGGATGTCCGCACGGAAATCGACAATGCCAGACTGGTGACGAAACTGTCGGTCATCGGCGGGATCGTCACCATTGTGGTGCTGCTGATTCCGACCCTGGTTTTGGGAGTGATCAACGGGGAGTTCGTCGGTTCCGACCTCTTTTCGCTTGGTGTGATTCCGTACTCGCTGGCGGTTGTGTTCGCATTCGCTTCGATGATCTACGGCATGCTCGGCACCTCGGCCGCCGTCGAGACCGAAGAAAAGCAGCTGCTGGAGAAGCGCAGCGACACCCACGCGCTGAATGTCGAGGAGGATGTCCGCTTCACGGCCGGGCGTTCGTTCGATAACTATCGGAAATACGCGCCGTATGTGCTCTCGATTCTCGGTGCGCTGATCGTTGCCGGCGTGTTGTCGGCGTTTCTGCGTCACTGGGGCGCCCGGCTGGAGGCTCCGGCCGGCGTGAATCCGGTCAACGGCGCGATCGTCTCGGCGGTGATGGCGGCGCTGAGCCTCTTTTTCGGCGCATTTTTCGTCGGCCAGTCGCGGCAGCCGGCCTTCCGCTGGCTCCGGGCGTTCGGCGCCTGGCTGCTGGCCGGCTTCGGACTCATGTTCGTTTCGGCGTTCGTGGCGGCCTTCTCTTCCGGCGGCAGCATGCTCGATGCGGTGGTTGCGAAAGTGGCCGTCTGGGTGTTCGGGCTGCTCGGGGTCGAATTCGTCATCAGCTTCATCATTGAATTTTACCGGCCGCGGACGGTGAGGGAACTCCGGCCGATCTTCGAGAGCCGGCTGCTTTCGCTCTTCACGGAGCCGGGCGGCGTCATGCGGAACGTTGCGCTGGCGCTCGACTACCAGTTCGGTTTCAAGGTGTCCGGCACCTGGCTTTACAGCTTCATGGAGCGTTCCTTCTTCCCGGTCGTGCTGTTCTGGGCGGCGATTCTGTGGGGATTCACGATGATCCATGAGGTCGGCCCGAGCCAGGTCGGCATCAAGGAGCGGCTCGGCAAGGTGGTCAGCACCGAGCTTCTGGAGCCCGGCATCTACTGGACGCTGCCGTATCCGTTCGGCCAGGTCAAGCGTTTCAGCTGCACGGAAGTCAAGCAGGTGATCATCGGCGAATCGGAAGACGACCATGCGGACGAGGAAGAGGAGGTTCCCGACGACGGTCATGGCCATGCGAAGCCGGAGTCGAAGAAAAAAGGTCATGAACCGATGCCGGTGGTGCTCTGGACCGCCGCGCACGGCAGCGATGCGAACAATTTCATTGTTGCGGTCAATCCCGACGGGCCGCGGAAGCAGGCGGACGGAGAAAAGACGGCCGAAAGCGATACCGCTTCGATCGCCTTCATCCGCATGATGATTCCGATCGAGTACCGCATCCGTCCCGACGGCGTCATGGACTACGCATACCGCAACGCCGACCCGGTGGCGACGCTGATCCGGATCGGCCAGCAGGCGGCGACGGAGTATCTGGCGAGCGTGTCGATCATGGACATCATGTCCACCGGGCGCGCCGAAGCCCAGCAGAAGCTGCTGGCCCGGGTGCAGAAGCTCGCCGACGAGCATCATCTCGGGATTGAAATCACGAAGGTCATGATTCTCGACTCCCATCCGCCAGTCGAAAAGGTCGCCCCCGCCTTCCAGGACGTGATCGGCGCAATGGAGGAGAAGGAGTCGACGATCCTGAAGGCCGAGAGCTATGCGGCGCGTACGGTTCCCGAAACCGAGGCCGCGGCGTTGCGGATCATCTCCGATGCGAAATCCTACAGTTTCCGGACGACCACGGTCGCCAAGGCCGAGTCCGGCCGGTTCAGCACCCAGTTGAAAACCTACAATCTCATGCCCCGGATGTTCCGGCTCAAGGCGTACCTCGATTTCCTCGAGAACGACTGCAAGGATATCCGCAAATTCATCGTTGCCGCCGGTCTGGACAACGAGGTGTACGAGCTGAATTTTGAGACCAAGGAGCGGCTCGATCTGATCGACGTCGATGCGGGTGCGCTGAGCGGCAATTAACGGAATCGATTCATTTCACATAATCTATTGAGGGAGGTTTTCGAGGTATGGCGACGGGTAACTTTTTCAAACATTGGCCGACGATGCTGTTGGGCGTCGTAGTTGCGGTGATTCTTCTGATCGCGGTGTTCTCCTACCAGTTGAACCAGACGGAGAGCGCCGTGGTCACGACCTTCGGCAGTCCTGCCGCGGTGACGGACCCGGGGCTTCACTTCCGCTGGCCGTTCCCGTTCCAGAAGATTTATAAGTTCGATCACCGCATCCGCTGCTTCGAGGGCGGCTCCGGCAAGATCGAAGAGACGATGACGGCGGACGGGCAGAATATCCTGGTCGGCATCTTCATCAATTACCGGATCAGCGCGGTGGAGAAGTTCTTCCGCACACTGGAGGATATGACCAAGGCCGAGGAGCGGCTGAACAGCCTCATGCGTTCGGCGAAGAACGCGACGTTCGGCCAGTATAAATTCAGTCAGGTCATCAACACGAAACCCGAACTCATGAAGCTCAACGAGATTCAGGACCGGATCAAGGCGGCGCTGGAGAAGGATACCGCCGAGTACGGCATCGAGATCGTCAGCGTCGGCATCAACACGATCAACGTTCCGGAGCGGATTACCGACAAGGTGTTCGACCGGATGATCGAGGACCGCAAGCTCGTGGCCGACCGCTATCTTGCCGAAGGCACCGTCCGCGCGTCGGAGATCCGCAACGACGCCGACCAGAAGAAGGCGGTCATGCTGGCGAAGGCCGAAGCCGAAGCGCGCGAAATCCGGGCGCAGGGCGACGCCGAAGCCGCGACCTTCTATGCGGTTTTCCGGGAGAATCCGGAACTTGCCGAATTCCTCCGCAAACTCGACTCCCTGCGTCTCATCATGCGGAATCAGACGACGCTGGTCCTCGATACGAATGTCGCGCCGTTCGACCTCCTGAAGCCGGGTTCGGAAGTGCTCGGCCCGGTCAAAAGCGCGGCGAAGGATGGAGAGTAAGTCAAGATGGAAGAAACCAAGAGTGTAATCAAAGGCGAGTTCGACCGCTCCGGACAGTATGATTCCGGGTTGAAGTCGCTGGTCCGGAGCCTGCAATGGGCGTTCGGCTTCCTTCTGGTGATCATCATCGGCCTCATGGTCTATTTCCTGACGGCGGGCGGCTACTTTTCGGTGGAGCCGCAGCATGCGGTCATCGTTATGAAATTCGGTGAGATCGAGCAGGTTCACACGACCGGCGGCCACTGGTATCTGCCGTATCCGGTCAACCGCTGGGTCGAGGTCCGCACCAACCAGCAGTCGCTTCAGATCGACTTCCTGCCGGCGGAACGCCCGGACGGTGCGCCGCCGCAGGCGCTGGCCCCCGGCCGCGATTCGTATTTGCTGACCGGGGATGCGAACATCATTCACGCCTCCTGGCGCGTCAACTACCACGTCTCGAATCCGGAGACCTATTACACCACCCTTGCGACGCCCGAAGATCCGTCCGGGGCGGATGTGACCGAAAAGGACGTCAACGGCTTTGTCGGAACCCGCGGGCCGCAGACCATGATCCGCAATCTGTTCCGAGAAGCCGTGATCCGGGTCACCTCCGGTCTCAAGGTCGATGATATGCTCTACAGCAAACGGACCGATTACTCCGATGCGGTCCAGGCCGAGTTCGCCCGGCTGCTGGCCCGCGCGGAATGCGGAATCGAAGTCGACAACATCACGCTTGAGCAGGTGTTTCCGCCGCTCAAGACCAAGATGGCGTTCGACGAGGTTGCGGCGGCCGCGAATACGGTCGACTCGATGCGCAGCAAGGCCGAGCAGTACGCGGTTCAGGTAGGGAACGAAGCGATTGCCGGCCGGACCGAGCTGGTCTCCAGCGCGAGAACTTACAAGGAGCTGGTGGTCTCCGAGGTCAAGTCGGAGAGCATCTACTTCAGGAACATCAACGAGGAATACAGGAAGAATCCCGCCACCGTTCTGATGACGCTTTACACCAACACGCTTGCCGACGTTCTGCAGCAGCAGCAGGGCAAGTACATCCTCGGAACCTCCGGTACCGGGAATAAACAGGTCCGCATCAAACTCAATCCCGAACCGAAGCGGCAGAAATCCGCCGGCGCAGCGGAGGAGAAGTAAATCATGGCTGAAATTGTGAAAAAAGAACATCAACACACGGAAAACTGCTCCTGCGGCCATGATCATGAGCACGAGCATGAACATAAGGGCGGCTACTGCCCGTGCGGCCACGATGCGGTCGACGGCGGCGTCGGCCACGACCGGGCGATGGGGCGCATCTTCTTCGCGATTCTCGGCGGTCTGCTGACCGTGAACTCGTTTCTGCTCGAATGGGCGCTGCCCGGGCAGGAATTCGCTTCGCGGATGAGCGCGCTTTTCGGCGCGTTCATCCTGGCGATGCCGATCATCATGACCGCGATCAAGGATCTGATCAACGGCAAGGTCTATATGAACGAGCTGGTCGCGCTGGCGATTCTGGCGGCCCTGGCGAGCGCCGACTTCCAGACCGCGGGCATCATCGCGTTCTTCCTGCTGCTGACCATCATCATCGAAACGCGGACCGCCAGCGGCGCCCAGCGTTCGATCGAAGAGCTGATCAAGCTGACGCCGAATACGGCGCGCCGCCTCGAGGGGGACGGCAACGCCGAAGTCGAAGTACAGGTGACCGAACTGAAGATCGGCGACCGGATTCGGGTCCGCCCGGGCGAAAACTTCCCGGTGGACGCGCGGATCATCGCCGGCGAGAGCACGGTCAACCAGGCGTCGATCACGGGCGAATCGCTCCCGGTCGACAAGAGCGTCGGCGACGATGTGTTCGCCGGCACCCAGAATCTGACCGGCCTGGTCGACCTCGAGGTGACGAAGGTCGGCGAAGACACCACGCTCGGCAAGGTCAAGGACATGATTCTGCAGGCGGAGCAGAGCCGTACGCCGGTGGTCCGCATCATCGACCGTTATGCCGGTTACTACACGCCGACGGTGCTGATGCTGGCGCTGATCACTTGGTATTTCTCGAACGGCGACATGAACCGCGTCATCACATTGATGGTCATTTCGTGTCCGTGCGCGGTGGTTCTGGCGACGCCGACCGCCGTGGTTGCGGCGGTCGCGGCGGCGGCCCGCCTCGGCATTTTCATCAAGAATGTCGGGCATCTTGAGCTGGCCGGCAAGATCACGGCGTTTGTGTTCGACAAAACCGGCACGCTGACCGACGGGCTCCTGTCGGTCGTGAAACTCAATCCGTTCGGCGAGGTTTCGCCGGCGGAGCTGCTGAAGGTCGCCGCATCCGCCGAGCAGTACAGCAACCACCCGACCGCGATCGCGCTGCAGAAGCTGGCGGCCGAAGCGACGCTCGATCTCGATCCGGCGACGGATTTCCAGGAAACGCCGGGCAAGGGCGTCAGCGCGAAGATTGACGGCGTCGTCTGCATGATCGGCCGCGCCAAATGGCTTGAGGAGCACGGCGTCAGGCTGCCCGAAAAGCATGATGCCGATACCGAGGGCATGAGCGTCATGTATGTGGTCCGCGACGGCAGAATGCTCGGCTGGATCGGTTTGAAGGACAAGCTCCGGCGCGAGGCTCCGGCGATGATCGCCGATTTGCGGCGCCTCGGCGTCCGCTTCATCGCAATGGTGACCGGCGACCGTGAATCGGTGGCCGAATCGGTGGCCGCGCAGCTGCAGATCGATGAATACAAGAGCGAGTGTCTGCCGGAAGGCAAGGTCGAATTCGTGGAGCGGGTCAAGGAGAGCGCCCGGGTGGCGGTGGTCGGCGACGGCGTGAACGACGCTCCGGCTCTGGCTGCGGGCGACCTCGGCATCGCGATGGGGGCGATCGGCAGCGACGTGGCGATCAACAGTGCTTCGATCGCGCTGATGACCAATGATCTGCGCCGGATTCCGATGCTGGTGTTCCTGTCGCGCAAATCGCGTATGATCATCAACCAGAACCTGGTTTTCGGCATGCTGTTCGTCTTCGGCGGCATGTTGCTGTCGGTGTTCGGCTGGATGACGCCGATCTGGGCTGCCGTGCTCCATGCCGGCAGTACGCTGATCATCATTTTCAACAGTGCGCGCCTGGTGCGTACCGGAGAAGAGCTGACGCTCGAAGAGCAGTCGCAGAGCCGGAGCGAGGCCGAGGCGGAAGAATAACGGATCCATATCATACCAATATTTGAGGAATCGATCATACGATGGCTGAACAGCGCGAATCAATCGTGAGGGCCGTAGGGCTTACCAAAGTGTTCCGGGATTTCTGGGGCCGCCCGAAGGCGAAGGCGGTGAATGACATCTCGTTCACCATCGAACCCGGAGAGGTGATCGGGCTTCTGGGGCCGAACGGCTCCGGCAAGTCGACCACGGTCAAGATGCTGCTGGGCCTGCTCTATCCGACCGGCGGCATTCTGAACGTGCTCGGCCGCTCTCCCCGCGCGGTGGAGACCAAGCGGGAGATCGGCTATCTGCCGGAGGAGTCGTATTTGTACAAATACCTGACCGCCGAGGAGACGCTCGACTTTTTCGGGTCGCTCTTCAACCTGTCGCGCGCCGATCGCAAAAAGCGGATCGATCAGCTGCTCGACATGGTCGGGATGGCGCATGCCCGCCGCCGCCGCGTCGGCGAGTACTCGAAGGGCATGGCGCGCCGGATCGGCCTGGCGCAGGCGATGATCAACGACCCCGAATTCCTGATTCTCGACGAACCGACCTCCGGGCTTGACCCGCTCGGCTGCAAGGAGGTCAAGGACCTGATTCTGACGCTGAAGGCGCGCGGCAAGACCGTGTTGATCACGAGTCATCTCCTGAGCGATATCGAAGATGTCTGCGACCGGGTCATCATTCTCTACGGGGGCAAGGTGCGTGCGATGGGCGGCCTCGGAGAACTGCTGACGGTTTCCGACGAAAACCGTATCGTGACTCCGGCCCTGCCGCAGGCCGCGATGAATGAGGTCCTGAAGATTCTGCGTGAAAACCTGCATGGCGAAGAGTTCACGGTCGACCATCCGCGCCGTACGCTGGAGGAGTTCTTCCTCGACGTGATCACGAAGGCGAAGTCCGACAATATCGAGACTGCCGGTGTTTCCGGCGGCGGCAAGATTGCCGAGTATCTGTCGAAGGGCGATGAGAAGTCCGCCGTGCTCGAGTCGCTGGTGCAGGAGATCAAACCGCCGCCGCCGCGCGAGCCGGCTGAGCCGCTTCCGGAACAGAAGGGGGAGACGGTGGACCGGAAGCTCGAACAGCTGACGGAGGAGCCGAAATCGGCTGCGCCGGAACCGGAAACTCCGCAGGCAAAGCCGGATGAAAAGCTCAAAGAGGCTGATGCCAAGCTCAACGATATTCTGGGAAACCGTAAATGAAGTCATATTGGGCAATCGTAAAACTGACCTTCCGGAATGCCCTGAGGTCGCATATTTTTCAGCTGCTTCTGCTGTTGCTGCTGCTGGCGGTGATCGTCATTCCGACGACCGTCTCCGGTGACGGGACGGCCGGCGGCTTCATCCGGGTTTCGCTGCTTTACAGCCTGTCGACGGTCAGCTTCATTCTGGCGCTGTCGTCGGTCTGGCTCGGATGCCATGCGATGACACAGGACATCGATAATTATCAGCTGCACATGGTGGTGACGAAACCGGTGTCGCGGATCAAAATCTGGCTTGCGAAATGGACGGGGGTTTATCTCGTCCACCTGATTCTGCTGCTGGCGGCCACGATGGCGATTTACTTCATCATCCTGTACAAGTACAACCAGCAGGATTTCCCGCAGAGCGAGCGGGAGAAGATCCGGAACGAGGTCATGGTGGGCCGCCGGGTGTTCTGGCCGGAAAAGACCGATTACGAAGCGGCCAGCCGCGAGCTGGTGAAGGAGAGAATCAACCGGCTGCGGGCGCGCGGGCAGGAGGTCGATTCGTCTCCGTCGACGCAGGAGGCGATGCTGAAGGAGGCGCGGCGCGATGTGGTGACGAGCGACTCCGAACTGGAGTTCGACCGTCCGAAGGAGTATCAATTCAAGGGACTGCCGGCCGATCTCGACAAGCCGCTTTTCCTGCGCTATCGTCCGTATGTCGGCAAGGTGGCTTCCGAGGGACAGCGCATGACGCGCTCGATGTGGATTGCCGGCATTCCGAGAGTGGCGGAGAAGAAACCCGCCGCCAACGTTTTCGAGCAGGAGCAGAAGGAGCGGTACGAATATTATCCGCAGCCGCTGTCGGAGTTCCCCGAGCAGGTCATGTCCGGCGAGTTTCACGAGAAGGTGCTGCCGGCGAGCTGGAAAGTGATCGCTCCGGATCAGACGGTCCGGTTCATCTACGTCAATGCGGACGATATGCAGGAAAAGCAGTATTTCCAGCCGATCGACGGCCCGAAGCTGCTGGTGGAGGTCTCCGGGTTCTTCGAGAATTATATGCGTTCGGTGGCAATCGTCGCGCTTGAACTGCTGATTCTCTGCGGGCTCGGCTGCGCCTTCGGCGGCATCCTGACGCTGCCGACCGCGATTTTCGTGGCGGTCAGTTATCTGATGTTCGGCAGCTTCGCCGTTTATATGACGAATCTGAGTTACGTCGCCGGGACGGCGGACCATATCGGGCAGTTTATCGCCAAGGTTCTGCTGCTGGTGGTGATTCCGGTTCAGGCGTTCGAGGTCTCCGGGCTGGTCGCCAACGGCGAGATCGTCGAACTGGCTTATTTCTGGATGTTGTTCAAAAGCTATTTCATTTATCGGGCGCTTCCGTTGTTCCTGCTCGGCATGATTCTTTATCGGCGGCGCGAACTTGGATTGGTGATACGCAAATGAGTAAATTCCGAACCCTTGTCATGTATTTCGCGCTGATCTGCGTGACGCTCGTACTGCTTTTCGGCGTGAACCGGATGGAGCGGCGGCTCGACGGCGCCGTCGCGGAGCATAATCTGCGCTTCACCGGCCAGATCAAGAATGCTCCGCCGCTGGTGACGTTCACCACGGTTGCGCTGGGCAGTTTCCGGGGACTCGTGGCGGACTTGCTCTGGCTGCGGGCCGGATCGCTGCAGGAGAAGGGCAGCTATTTCGAAATGGTCCAGCTGGCGCGCTGGATTACCGACCTGCAGCCCACGTTCTCCGGCGCGACCGCTTATCTGGCATGGAATATGGCCTACAACATTTCGGTCACCTGTTCGAGTTTCGAGGACCGCTGGCGCTGGGTGAACGAAGGGATCAAGCTGATCCGCGACCAGGCGATCGAGTACAACCCCGAGGACCCGGTGCTGTACAAGGAGCTCGCCTGGATCTTCCAGCACAAGCTCGGCAACATCATGGATGATGCGAACCTCTTTTACAAGAACCGGCTCGCCATCCTGATCACGAATGTGGCCGGGATAAAGCCGGACTGGGAGGCGATGGCGGCGGCACCGGAGAACGAGCGCGCCTTTATGAAGGAGTATCCGGAAGACAGCCGGGTCTGGAAGGCGGCCCGGGCGGCCGGCTTCGAGGACTATGCCGCCTTGTACACGGCGTTCAAGCAGCCGGAGCCGTCGGCGCTGCCGCAGGCGTTCCTGAACCGCATCGCCGACGACGAGGAGCTGACGAAAAAGCTGAACGCCTATTTTCACGCCGAATACCTGCGGGAGCGGCTCAAGCTCGACCCGAAGGTGATCGTCGAGATCAACAACGAGTACGGCGAGATGGACTGGCGTGTCCCGGAGTCGCAGGCGATCTACTGGGCGACGATGGGCATCAAGCGCACGCCGGGCCATAAGGACCTGAGTTGCGACCGCATCATCACGCAGTCGCTTTACGAGGCGTTCCGTTCCGGCCGCATCCTCATGATCGACGAACAGGCTTTCGAGTCGATCACGCTGGTGCCGAACCTGAAGCTGGTCGACGCGGTTTTCGACCGGTTCGTGAAGGTTCAGGAGATCTATGAGAAGGACAATCCGATGTCGACCTTCCGCAGCGCCCGGATCAACTTCATCAAGGATGCGATCACAACGCTGTACAACTACGGCAGCTTCTCGAAAGCGGCCGAATACTACAAGAAGCTGCAGGCCGAAGAGCCCGGCACGCACAAAATGCCGCTGGAAGGGTTCGTCATGGAACAGTGGGCGGAGGAGGTGCGCGACGCATCGGTCAAGAAGGCGAGCGAAATCGTTTCCGGCCTGATTTTCCGCAGCGTCTATTATCTGATCTACAACGATCACGATGCCGCAGTCGCGAACGAGCGCATGGCGCGCTATATCTATAACAAATACCAGCGTGAGATGGGGGATCAGCCGCGGACGTCTCTTCCGCCGTATGCCGAGATGAAAAAGGCGATGGTCGAGAACCTGAGCAAAACGCTGAATCCGGCGCTGGTCGAAATTCTGAAGCAGAAAATCAAAGAAGATCAGGCCGAACCGGCGGCGGGCCCGCTGAAGTCGGATCAATAGAAGGGGGCGCGGGGAGCGAGAGGGCATCCCGCTGCCTTGCGACCGCTTCCCGGTCCAAATCAGCCCGAGTCGGGCGGAAGTGAGAATACGTTGGAGGAATGGTTTCTATTTTTCGGGTCCATCGCGGTGGCGATGGTCCTGTCGCATGTCTGTTCACTGATGGAGGCGGCGCTTCTGAGCATCACGCCGAGCCAGCTGGCCGAGCTGCGCCAGAAGAATCCGCGGATCGGGCAGGTCTGCCAGTCGCTGAAACACGATATCGATAAGCCGATTGCTGTGATTCTGATCGTCAACACGGCGGCGCATACGATCGGCGCCGCCGTTGCGGGCGGAGCCGTCAGTGCGACAATCGGCTCGAAATATATGGGGCTCTTCTCGCTTGCGTTCACGCTGCTGATGGTGCAGTATACGGAAATTCTGCCGAAAACGCTCGGGGTGCGGTTCAATCAGAAAGTTCTGAAATATGCCGCCCGCCCGCTGCAGGTGGCGATCTGGATCATGCTGCCGCTGATCCGGCTGACGCATTTCATCAACCGGCCGTTCGAGCGGCGCCGGCCGGAGAGGCCGAGCACGGCCGACGAGATTTCGGCGCTGGCGGCGCTGGCGCGCAGCTCGCAGGTCATCTCGACCCGGCAGGAACGAATCATCCGGGCGGTGCCGCGCCTTTCGTCACAGACGGCGTCGAGGGTCATGCTGCCGGTCGACAACATCTCGTTCCTGAGCTCGGACCAGACGGTGTCCGATGCGATCAGCGCGACCGGGACCGACTTTCACACCCGGTATCCGGTCTGCGAGGAGTGGAACAGAAACAAGGTGCTCGGATATGTGAATTTCAAGGAGCTTGTGGCGACGCAGCGGGCGCATCCGGGTTCGCAGAACCTGACAGATATTCTGCGTCCGATCGCATTTGCCGAGCCGGACGATACGGCGTCTGAGCTGCTTGAGCGTTTTGCGAGCCAGCACTGCCACATGACCATTGTGCGCGATCCGGCGGACGGCCGGACGCTCGGGCTGGTGACGCTGGAGGATATCGTCGAGGAGTTGCTCGGCGATCTGGACGACGAATTCGATCCGCTGCCGAGGACGTTTTATTCGCCGAGCGAGTTTTTCTGGGTGGTCGGCGGCGGTGTGCCGATGACGCTGCTGACCCGCGACACGCACCTCGACCTGCCGCGTCGCGCGGAGCCGGTCGCCGTCTGGTTCGCGCGGATGCTGAAGCGTCCGCCGAAAGTCGGTGATGTGATCCGGCACGGGAACGCCGAATTCTACGTGCGTAAAATCCGGCGCGGACAGGTGTGGGAGTTTAATTTGAAACGGATCAAGTTTGAAGGATAATCCTATGCATCGTCTCTCTCTTCCGGCCGTTCTGGCGGCGCTGCTGCTGGCGGCGGGGTGTGTCGATTTCGATTATGTCGGCCGCGAGTTTCCGCCGACTCCGGAGTCGGAACCGGTGGTGTATTTCATCAACCGGGAACAGATTCCGCCCGGTGAGTACCGGATCATGGGCCGGGCCGTCATCACGGCTCCGGACGGCACTGACGGGTACGACATTCAGGATCTGCTGATGAAGAAGGCGCGTGCCTATGGTGCGGATGCGGTCTGTCTGGTCCGGACCCGCAAGGTCGACGTCGGGCTTTTCAGCCGGAATGACAACACGCCGGCCGGTCCGCAGCAGCCGCTCGACCCGGCGAATGTCGATTTCAAGGGGGCGCCTTCGACGGCGGAAGCCGAGCGGGAGGAGTATGGCGAGCCCGTGGTGCTGGCGGGTGAAAAAAGAGCTCGCCAGGAGGTTGTGGTTGAAGCGCTCTATTTGAAGAACAAGGCGGAACTGGAGAAGCTGGCTGCCGAGCAGGACCGCGAGCTCAACGAGATTCTCGGCGAGAAAGCGGAGCCCGCCCGTCCGGGAAAACAGAGCGTGACAGTGCCGGAGACCGGGGATGAAGAGGCGGTAACCGGGAGGGAGCCGGAGGAGAAGGATTCTCCGGCCGGGCATGAGGCGGAAACACCGGCGGCGCATGAGGCGGAACCTGCCCCGGCGGCAGCTCAGGAGTGAGCTTCGAGCGTCAGGGCGACCTCTTCCGGTGTCAGTTCCCGGAAAGCTCCCTGCGGCAGGTCGCCGAGGGCGAGCCCGCCGATCCGGATGCGGCGCAGTTCGAGCGTCGGAGCGCCGACTGCGGCGGTGAGGCGGCGGATTTCCCGTTTTTTCCCTTCGTTCAGAACGATCCGGTAGAGACAGTTTCCGGCCGGCGCGATTGAGATGACCCGCAGGTGTTCGCCGCCATCGGTGATTCCGGTGCGGATGCGGGTGAGTTCCGGTTCCGTGAATTCCCGGGTGACCCGCACAAGATAGGTTTTCCGGATTTCGTACCGTGGATGGGTGAGTCTGGCGACGTAATCCCCGTCGTTGGAGAAGAGGATCATTCCTTCGCTCTCCTTGTCGAGCCGCCCGGCCGAGAAGAGCCGGACCGGCGGATCGAGCCGGATAAGGTCGACGGCTTTTCGCGGCGCGTGCGGGTCTGCATTCGTGCAGACATAGCCGCGCGGCTTGTTGAGCATGATGTAGTGAAAGCGGCCGGCCGGTTCGACCGGGCGGCCGTCGAGCGTGACGGTGTCGGCGGGCAGGATGCGGAATCCGGGCTCGCGGATGGTCCGGCCGTTCACGGCGATGCGTCCGGCTTTGACGAGATCGCCGGCGGCGCGGCGCGAGGCAACTCCCGCCGCACTGAGAAATTTAACAAGTCGTTCTTCGGAACCGGTCATGGTCAATCCAATTTCAATTTGATGTTCACATAGTTTACACCGGGAAACGGAATTTTGCAATGAGTACGGAAGGAAAACTTTATCTGGTCAGCACGCCGATCGGCAATCTGGAGGACATCACGCTACGGGCGCTTTCGGTCCTGAAGAGCGTCGATCTGATCGCAGCCGAGGATACCCGCCACACCCGGCAGCTGCTGAGCCATTTCGACATTCACACCAGGCTCGTCAGCTTCCACGCCTTCAACGAACACCGCAAGGCTGAGGGGTTGATCGGGCAGATTCTCGGGGGGCTCAAGGTCGCGTCGGTTTCGGATGCCGGAACACCGTCGGTGGCGGACCCCGGCTTCTATCTCGTGCGCGAGGCGGTTCGCAACGGCATTGTTCCGGAGGTGATTCCCGGGGTGTCGGCCGTGACGTTCGCTGTGACGGCGTCGGCGCTGCCGGTGGACAAATTCGCGTTTCTCGGTTTCCCTCCGGTCAAATCCGGTCGGCGTCGCAAGTTCTTCGAAGCGATCCGGGAGGAGAATAAGACGGTGTTCTTTTTCGAATCTCCACACCGCATAGCAAAGACGCTGCCGGAACTGGCGGAGATCGTCGGACCGGAGGCGCAAATTGCGATCGTCCGTGAGGCGACCAAACTGCACGAAGAGGTGTTGCGCGGCACGGCTGCGGAACTGGCGGAACTGGCGGATAAGCGCGATTGGCGCGGTGAGTTCGTGATCGGCGTCTACCCGGTTGGCGCATCGGCGGATGACGGCGACGCGGAAGAGTGACGAATGCGCAGCAGGCGCCGGAAATACGGCGCCATTGCCGGTTTCGGCAGGGGAGCGAAGCGACCGGGTTCAGGGCCTTTCGGCCCTGGCGAGGTTTCAAGGGGCGCGGAGCCCCTTGGCGGAGTCTGAGGCGGCGCCTCAGGTTGACCCGGCGAAGCCCCAGCTTAGAAGACCGCAATGAAATTGCGGTGCTTCGCCCGGTGTGAGTGACGCGGCGAATGCCGCGGAGCGGTCAAAGGGTCTATTGCGTTGCAATCCCGGCCAACCATGATTGACCGGAGCCGCAAACATTGTTTGAATGCGCTTCCTTGATGTCACAACACGCCTGTGGAGAGCGAAGCGACCGGGTTCAGGGCCTTTCGGCCCTGGCGAGGTTCCAAGGGGCGCGGAGCCCCTTGGCGGAGTCTGAGGCGTGACCCGGGAGAAGCCCCAGCTTAGAAGACCGCAATGAAATTGCGGTGCTTTGCCCGGTGTGAGCGACGCGGCGAATGCCGCGGAGCGACCAAAGGGTCTATTGCGATGCAATCCCGGCTAACAATGATTGACCGGAGCCGCAGACATCGTTTGAATGCGAGCTGTCAATGTTGCAGACTGGGGGAAGCGCGCTCCTTCCGGGGCGCGGTCTTTTTGCGCATTCGCGCAACAGACCGTGCGTGCTCCCCGTCCGAATCTTCGATTCGGTTTGTGAGCTGGTCGTTCCGCCCGCAGGCAGCCTCCGGCGGCCGGGGCGCTTCGCCCCCGGACCCCAGACCGGCAGGGTGCCGGTGCCGACGGCGGCTTAGCCGCCTTGACTTTTACTTCATTATCTTTACGGTCAGCTTCTGCATCGTTCCGCCCGCAGGCAGCCTCCGGCGGCCGGGGCGCTTCGCCCATATACGCTAGTCATTTTAGAGATGCGATATATCTCAACCAGGCAGAAGCTGAAACTCTTTTCCGTGTATGCTCGGCCAATTTCAATTTGACCTTATTCCAGTTTTTCAGTACAAACCTGAGAGAAAATTCGGCCGGCAGCAGTGCCCTTATAAACAGGAAATAGAGAAAATGTACTTCCCGCCAAATACTGTAATTGGCGCATGGGGAAATGTTTTCAGGGGGAAAAAGCTTCTGCCATGCGAATCATTTTCTCAAGCAGAAGCGCGATCAGCATTTTTCCATTCAAATATGTCCGGATGCTGACCGGATCATATTTGTGGAGTTGTCCCAATTCCAGAAGTGATTTTAAACGCTTGAACAACAATTCAACCTGCCATCGCGTGCGATAAATTTTGACGATAAAATCTCCGGAATATGTTTCACGGGGAAACGTGGTGAATATCAACAGGTAGCCGCACAATTCCACAGTTCTGTCAGCGATCATATGATTATTGCGCCGGGCATGTTCTCTGACTCTCTTTTCTTCCGCTTCCCGACAGTGCGGTGACTGCTTTATGGCACAGATCCGGCCTTGAATTCGCTCTTTGTCTGCTTGAAGTTCAACATCCCAATCCCCGGTCTGACCGTATTTCAGCGCCCGCAATTTGGATAACAGCGGAAAAGGATTT